>NZ_JBEQWH010000015.1:0-28356 GCF_047501175.1 Candidatus Methanoprimaticola sp. MG2 | reverse complement strand
CTCGGCAGGCGTGGAAACGGCGTAGACGAGGGAAGTATATAAGACTTCCGACGAGCCCCACCGAATCCATTCAGATTCGTTGTCTCAGCCTCGCTCAAAGATGAGCGGGCCACCCGATGCCATGCATCGTATAATCCCCTCCATATCCCGCTTGTATTTATAGATTGTTATTAACAAGGTGTAAACACGATGATATAACAGTCTGGAATCAACATTTTCAGTTGTTTTAGGTCCGGATGGTACAATCTGAGATACCCTTCGCGATGGATCTTCTTGTCCAGAAGCTTCGCCACGATGGCAGATTCCGCCACGCCCTCCACCTTCCATGCAGGAGTCTCGCATGAAACGTCGGTCCCGACGTATATCGGAAGCTTCAGCCGCAACCGGTCCCCGTCATCACAGGCATCCCAAATCCTTTGCAACTGTTCCATAGGCACCTCGATCACAGAACCGTCGCGCATCCGATAGCTGCAATCCCCGTCCATCATGTCCGAGAGAGTACGCTTCCCCGCAGCCATGTTCGCGTTGAGATCCTTCATTATGGAATCGAAGAAATCCATGCCGCGGACACTGCCTATTCACTATATAGCAAATTACGTGCGCGAGACGCTGCAGGATGTGCGCATTAACAACGTTAATAAATTTGTCACTCCCGATGTATAGTATATATGACATGACCGAAAATTTGGGAACCTGCATGTCTCTCGACCCAAGGATTATAGATGCATTAGACTCGCACCCGTGCTATAGCGAGAAAGCACACCACCAGTTCGCGAGAATGCATCTTCCGGTGGCACCCAGATGCAACATCCAGTGCAACTTCTGCAACAGGAAATTCGACTGCTGCAACGAATCCCGCCCAGGGGTCACCAGCGAGGTCCTCGATCCGCTGGGGGCCATCGAGAAGATACGCTACGTCAAGGAGAGGGTACCGAACCTCAGCGTGATCGGCATAGCCGGACCGGGGGACCCTCTGGCCAACGAGGAGACGTTCGAGGTCCTGGAGATGGCATCGTCCGAGTTCCCGGAGCTCACACTCTGCATATCCACGAACGGTCTGACCCTCCCCGACTGCGCCGAAAGGTTGCAGGCCCTCGGAGTGAGATTCGTCACCGTCACCATGAATGCCCTGGATGCAGAGGTCGGGTCCCAGATCTACGATTCCGTGATCTTCGAGGGACAGCGGCATTCGGGAGAGGAAGGGGCCTCGATCCTCATCCACCGTCAAGAGGCGGGGATCAAGAAGTGCGCAGAGCTGGGGATGGCGGTCAAGGTGAACATAGTCATGATCCCCGGCGTCAACGACGCCCAAATCCCGGAACTCGTACGCAAGGTGAAGGGACTCGGGGCATACATCGTCAACATCCTGCCACTGATACCGGTGGAAGGGACGAAATTCGCCAATCTGAAGTCACCGACGCCCAAGGAGCGCAGGGAACTGATGGACCTCTGCGAACTGGATGCCAAGATGATGCGCCACTGTCGTCAGTGCAGGGCGGATGCCATCGGACTGCTAAGCGAGGACAGGTCCCCGGAATTCGTCCATATCGGAGGCTGCGGTTCCGGATGCGGCCCCGTGATCCCATCCGAGACGAAGTTGGAGGAGAGTCTAGTGGCGGTCGCCATAGGGAAGGACGGCAAGATAGGGGGGTTCGGCAATTCAGGGTCCTTCAGGATATTCGCGACCGATGGCGGCACGTGCAGATTCCTGAACGAATCCAGTGTCGACCTCACTGCATCCGTGTGCGGTGACGACCATCGTGCACACATAAACAGGATTCTGAAGTCCATACGCGGCTGCGGTACGGTCATCGTGAAGGAGATCGGAGAGATGCCGATGACCGAACTCGCTAAAAGGGGGATAAGGGTCGTGAAGACGGACGGCGACATCAACGATGCCGTCCGTCGCACCCGCGATGTTTACTGATATCCTCTCTTCAGCAGATTGGGTGATGTGTGACCATAGGTCAACAGGGTGACGAGCCTTTTACGGAGGTCCTCCTCCGTCCCATGAACCCCATCATCCAACCATACGACGAGCCAGCCTGCGACCCCTGCGACTTGGTACATCGCACCGAACGCCCTCTCGTCACTCATGCCGGCATCCTTGACCATCTTCTTCCCCGCATCGATTATGCGGGGGGTAAGACCGCACATGTTGAAGACACTCAGGACCTCGCGGTACTTCCAGGCGACGTTCGCTATTATGGATGAGAACTCCTCGACACGCTGCTCGGGAGGGCCGACCGTGGGGAGCCCCCTGTTCAGGACCTCCTCGATCATCCTGCTATACTGATAGATGACCACATCGTCTATGGACTGGAAGCATCTGTAGAAAGTCGAACGGCTGACACCAGATGCGTTGACCAGATCTACGACCGTCACCCTGCCGTATTCCTTTGTGCCCAGCACATAAGCCAGTGCGCGTGATATCCTGTCACGGGCCTCGCTCTTGACAAGCGGGACTTCCTGACCTGGAAACCATTCAGCCATGGTCTGAATGAAAAAACTTAGGGTATAAAATAATACAGATACTACTTTTGTACCCATTTCGCTGGCTATTTTTAAAGGCGGGAACCAATCTGTTTTTAAGGGAATCAACATAACGCAGCTCAATCGGGTGTACTATCATGGACGCTCAGAAAATGAGAGAGACTTACATCGACTTCTTCAAGGAGCGCGGACATGCTCAGATCAGCTCCGCACCCCTTGTGCCGGAGAACGATCCAACCGTTCTCTTCACGACCGCGGGGATGCATCCGCTCGTCCCCTATCTGCTGGGTGAAAGGCATCCTGCCGGAAAGAGACTCACGGACTTCCAGAAGTGCGTCAGGACGGGAGACATCGACGAGGTCGGAGATGCTAGCCACCTGACATTCTTCGAGATGCTCGGAAACTGGTCCCTCGGGGACTACTTCAAGCAGGAATCCGTGGAATGGAGCTATGACCTCCTGACGAAGGTACTCGGCATCGACCAGGACCATCTCGCGGTGACGTGCTTCAAGGGAGAGGAGGGGATCCCGCGTGACGATGAGACGGCAGGACTCTGGAGAAGCCATGGCATGAGGGACGACCAGATATTCTTCTACGGGAGGGAGGACAACTGGTGGGGGCCTGCGGGCCAGACAGGTCCCTGCGGACCTGACACGGAGATATTCTACGATGACGGTCGTCCCAAGTGCGGACCGGACTGCGGCCCCTCCTGCCACTGCGGCAAGTACACCGAGATCTGGAACAACGTCTTCATGGAGTACAACAAGCAGGCTGACGGGACTTTCATACCTCTGGCACAGAAGAATGTGGACACGGGGATGGGCCTCGAGAGGATCCTCCGTGTCCTCAACGGAGTGGAGACCGTGTATGACACGCCCCTGTTCTCCGGGATCATCAGAAGGATCGAGGACCTCTCCGGTAAGGAATATGGCAAGGACCCGGAGGATGTCAGGTCGTTCAGGGTCGTCGCCGACCATCTGAGGGCCGCCACGTTCATGCTCGGGGACGGGGTCGTTCCGGCCAAGGTCGGACAGGGATACATCCTGAGGAGGCTCATCAGGAGAGCCAGCAGATATCTCTCCAAGCTCGGGGTCGAGGACGTGTGCATGAAGTCCATCTCCGAGGTGGTCATCAGCGAGTACTCCAAGGCGTATCCGGAGCTGGAGAGGAACAGGGAGTTCATCCTCACCAACCTGTCCGCCGAGGAGGAGAAGTTCCACAAGACATTGACCAAGGGGCTCAGGAGGTTCAACGAGATGATCGCGGAGTCCGGGGACACGGAGGTACTGGACGGGGCAGCGGTCTTCCGTCTGTACGACACGTTCGGATTCCCCGTGGAACTCACCCGCGAACTCGCATCCGAGCAGGGCAAGAAGGTCGATGAGGATGACTTCAACAACCGTTTCAAGGCCCATCAGGAGAACTCCAGGGCCGGTGCGGACCAGCAGTTCAAGGGCGGACTCGCGGACCATGCGGTCGAGACCACCAAGCTGCACACGGCCACCCATCTGCTCAATGCGGCCCTGAGGAAGTTCGTCAGTCCCGACATACAGCAGAAAGGCTCCAACATCACTGCCGAGAGGCTCAGGTTCGACTTCAACCTCGACAGGAAGGTCACCCCTGAGGAACTGGCCGAGATCGAGAGGTACGTCAACGAGGCCATACAGGCCGGGATACCGGTCGTATGCGAGGAGATGACCTATCAGGAAGCCAAGGACAGGGGGGCGATCGGGGTCTTCACCGACAAGTACGGCGAGAAGGTCAAAGTCTACACGATAGGGGACGTGTCCTGCGAGATCTGCGGGGGCCCGCACGTGAAGAACACATCGGAGCTCCAGGGCTTCAAGATCAAGAAGGAAGAGAGCTCGGCCGCAGGCGTACGCAGGATAAAGGCCGTTGTGGGCAGATTCGACTGAAATGGGATTAAATTCCAGCAGTACATAGGACTGATCCGATGACCATCATAGGGGATGCCACTGATCTTTCGGGAAGTCAGACCCTCGCCCAATTGGGCGATGCGGACTCCCCCGACGTTCTGGAGGTGCTGATGAAGGCCAACCACCCGCAGGAGGCCCTGGAGGCCCTGTGTGCCTTTGCCGAGTCCAAGACGAAGGATGAGGACACCCTCTACACCTTCAGACTGGTGTGCGACGAATTCCTGGTGAACATAGCATCATATGCGTACGGAGAGGGCAACGGACCCGTATATGCGGCCGTTGACGCACGCGACGGCCTGAAGGTGTTCCTGATGGACAAGGGGATCAAGTTCAACCCCTTGGAGGATGCCAAGAGCCCCGATGTCGACGCACCGCTGGACGAGCGCGAGATCGGAGGGTGCGGCATAATGCTGTCCAGATCCTTCGCCAAAAAACTGGAATATCGCCGTGAAGGGCTGTGGAACATAACGATCGCCGAGATCGCATAAGTAATGGAGCGACAAGGTATGGAAATCACCACTAATGTCAACGGCACCGACCTCGTGGTCAGTGCGAAAGGGAAGCTGGACTCCATAGGGGCCCCGGAATTCTCCCAGATCGTGGAACCGTGCGCGGAGGGCATGACCTCCGTGACCCTCGACTTCGAGGAGGTGTCCTATGTGTCCAGCGCGGGACTCAGGGCGGTCCTCAAACTGAAGATGTGCGCCAAGGGCGCGGACGTATGCATCATCAATGCCAAGGGCATGACGAAGGAACTGTTCAAGACGGCTGGCTTCGGCAGCCTCCTCAGACGATCTCCGGGCATAGGTCCGAAACCATTTCCCATCCCCCATTTTTACATTCAGGGCACGTAGGTCATATGTAACGACGTCTGCACGACGACAAAGACCGTCACATGACAAAATGACAAAAGATGAGTGGACAGTGCGAGATTCGAACTCGCGACCTCCTGCTTGCAAAGCAGGCGATCTAACCAACTGATCTAACTGCCCAGTTAAGACCTCGTAATCAAGACCCCATTATAAGCTTTGCCATTGCGTCCCGACTCTTCGACGACAGGGCATCAGCAGCCGAGATGTCCATTTCCGATGACTTAAAGAAAACATCCACATTCGTTCGGACAATCGCGTGTATGCGCATAATGCGCACATGCGAACCCAAGAATAAAATAGGGTCGCATGTTAGCACGTAGCACGGTGAAGAACATGATGTTCGGAAAAAGCGTCAGGCTTGAGAGGATTATGGACAGGAACACGGGGAACTGCGTCATAGTTCCCATGGATCACGGGATCTCGATCGGACCTGTCCCCGGCCTGATCGATATGAAGAAAACGGTCGATGATGTCGCCAACGGTGGTGCCACCGCTGTCCTGATGCACAAGGGGCTCATCCGCTACAGCCACAGGAGCAGCGGGAATGACATCGGACTGATCATGCACCTGTCCGCCTCCACGGACATCGGGGTCAGCAGCAACAGCAAGGTCCTCGTAACATCCGTCGAGGAGGCCATAAAGAGCGGAGCGGACGCGGTCTCCGTCCACCTTAACGTCGGTGCGGAGACGGAGGGCGAGATGCTGTCCGACATCGGACGCGTCTCGAAGGAGTGCGCCGAGTGGGGGATGCCGTTCCTGGTCATGGCATACGCCCGCGGACCCAAGATCCAGAACTCGTACGACCCCCAGGCCGTCGCCCATGCGGCGCGTGTCGCCACCGAGCTCGGTGCGGACATCGTCAAATGCAGCTACACCGGCGACATAGACTCCTTCCGCGACGTGGTCAAGGGTGCCCTCGCACCAGTCGTCATCGCAGGAGGACCGAAGATGAAGTCCGACTCGGACATCCTTCACATGGTCTACGACTCCATACAGGCAGGAGGCCACGGGGTCTCCATAGGAAGGAACGTGTTCCAGCACAACAACATCGAGAAGATGACCAGAGCGATCTCCGACATCGTCCTTGAAGGGTACACGGTCGAGGAGTCGATGAAGAAGAACCTGAGCTGATACCCATGGAGAAGGAAATCTGGATCAGGGCGGACATCCCCGAAGACATGGAAGCGCGCAAGGAGCTTGTGATCTCCGCCTTCGAATCGGGAATAGACAAGGTCATCGTACGCCCGGAGGACCAATGCTTCTCCGAGCTCGGGAAGATCACACTCATCTACAACGATGATGGCGAACTGTCCGGGAACTTCGAACTCGTGGAGCTCTCCACCCCAGAGGACCAGGAACATGCGTTCGGGCTCGCCGGGAAGCGGGACGGGGTGGTACTGGACTCCAGGGACTGGACGGTCATCCCCCTCGAGAACCTGATCGCGAAGTTCAGGAACACGGGGACCAGGGTCTTCGCGTGCGCCGATTCTGTGGAGCAGGCCAAGCTGTACATGCAGACGCTCGAGAAGGGCGTCGACGGCATCGTCGTCTGTACCAAGGATCCCAACGAGATACGTGCGTTCTCCAACATACTCCAGGACAACGGCACCGTAGAGCTCACCGAGATAGAGGTATTGGGTACCCGCAACATCGAGATCGGCGACCGCGTCTGCGTGGACACCATAACAAACATGTCCCCCGGAGAAGGGATGCTCATCGGGTCCCAGGCGGCATGCCTGTTCCTCGTACAGAGCGAGAGCGAGGACAACGGTTACGTTGCCGCCAGACCCTTCAGGGTCAATGCCGGGGCCGTCCATGCATACGCCATGGGCACGGAATGCCGCACCAGGTACCTGTCCGAGTACAGGTCCGGAGACAGCATAGTCCTCGTCAAGAGGGACGGTTCCACGAGGGTGTCCTCCGTCGGAAGGTGCAAGGTGGAGCAAAGACCCCTCCTGATCGTCACCGCGACTGACGGGGAGCACGAATACACCACCATCCTCCAGAATGCGGAGACCGTGAAGCTCGTCACAAGGGACGGCTCGATATCCGCGTCTGCCCTGAAGAAGGGAGACAAAGTCCTGGCCAGGTTAGAATCGGGTGGCCGCCACTTCGGAATGAAGATCGACGAGACGATCACGGAGCTTTGATGAGAGTCTGCGCGTCGCTCAGTTCCGTCTCGGAGCTCGAGGAATGCGATACGAGGATGGTCGAGATACGCCTCGACCTGCTCGGGTCTGTTCCGGAGGTCAGAGACAGGGACCTCCTGGTGACATACCGCGGTCCCATAGATCTGGATGTGCTACCCGAAGGGTTCGACGGCATGATCGACATCGGGGAGGAGCACAGGCCCGATACACACCTGAAGGTCGTGGCATCCCATCATGATTTCACTGGAACGCCCAACGCCGAGCGCATAGCCTCCATACTGAACGGAATGGACTGCGACATAGCCAAGGGTGCGTTCTCCGTGGGCTCGTTCAGAGACCTCACGAGCATACTCGATGCCGCCAGGTCCTTGAAGAGACCCCATGTGATCCTCGGGATGGGCGCATTAGGCACCATCACACGCATAAGGGCATCCATCCTCGGGAACGAGTTCAGCTTCGGATATGTCGGGGAACCGACCGCGCCCGGACAATTGAGAGCCTCCGACATGGAGATGCTGGGCGACGATTGCATGATCCTCGGGCTCGTCGGAAGCCCCATTTCCAAGAGCAGGTCGCCGGCAATGCACGATGCTGCCTTGAAGGAGGCGAACGTGAACGGGGTGTACCTGCCGTTCGATACCACGGACCTCGACCAGATGGAGGAGGTCGTCAGAGGATACGACATCAGGGGACTGAATGTCACCATCCCATACAAGCAGGACATAATGGACCACCTCGACTCCGTGGACAGGGACGCCTCCGCGATAGGTGCCGTTAACACGGTCGTCAACGAGAACGGCAGACTCGTGGGCAGGAACACGGATGTATTGGGCATCCACACCGCACTCACAAAGGCGGGGTTCGAGGCAGAGGACCGCAGGGTCCTGATAATGGGATCCGGAGGCGCTGCCCGTTCCTGCGCCCACTATATGACCGAGAGGGGATGCGATGTCACCATAACCGGACGCAACGCGGAATCCGGCTCCGGACTCGCATCCGATTTCGGTGCCACATTCAGATGCGGCAAATCCGTGTCCGTCATGATGTATGACATCATCGTGAACTGCACCCCCGTAGGGATGTACTCCGATGGACCGTATCCCATCAACATCTCGGCCATCCAACAGGAGCAGACCGTCTTCGACATGGTATACGGGAAGGAGACCGCGCTCATCCATCAGGCCAGATCGAGAGGATGCAGGGTCGCGTACGGGGAGGACATGCTCGCCGGACAGGGTGCGGCATCGTTCGAGATGTGGACCGGGATCGAAGGGATGTTCGACACGATGAGGTCTCAGATATGACATCCATTGGAACGTCCCATGGGTCGATCACCGTGATCAACGCGATGCCATGTGGCATAGGTGCGACGATCGGGGTCGATCTGAGGACGGAAGCCGAGTTCACAGAGGGGGGGAGCTGCAGGACCGTCTCGATATCCAACGACCCCACGGAGGATACCAACATGGCCTCCATCTGCGTCCGCAGAGCGTACGAACGGGCGGGACTCCCCGAGCCGGAGGGGTGGACCCTCGGCATAGATTCGGAGATCCCGGTCTCCAGAGGCCTCAAGAGCAGCAGTGCCGCTTGCAATGCCATCCTCCGGGCAGTGTTCCGGGAGATCGGCCAGGACATGGACGCGGTGGACCTGATCAGACTCGGGGTCCAATGCGCCAGGGAGGCCAAGGTCACGGTCACGGGATCGTTCGATGACGCATGCGGATGCGGACTCGGAGGGATCGTGATGACGGACAATCGCGAGGACACGATCCTGGATCGGAGGGACATCGGCGAATTCGATGTCGTGATCGCGGTCCCCAGGTTCAAGATCAGGAAATCGACCATGCCCCTGGAGAGGCTCCATTCGGTCGCACCCCAGATGCAGGAAGCCATCGGGATGGCCATGGAGGAGCCGTTCAGGGCGATGACCGCCAACGGCAGGATCATATCATCCGTACAGGGCGTGGACAACTCCGTTGCCGAGAAGGCGATGGAGCTGGGTGCGCTCGGCGCAGGGATGTCTGGCTCGGGACCTGCGGTGGCGATCGTCGTGGAGAGGGACGAGGGTAGGGATTTCGCGGAGAGGATGGGCCTGGAGTCCATGGACATCATATTCACAGTGACGAGGTGCGGACAATGACCACCATTTCATTCCAGGGAGGCAGGATAGAGGGAACGATATCACCGCCTCCATCGAAGAGCCATACGCACAGGGCATTGTTCCTTGCATCGATGGCGAAGGGCCGTTCCATCGTGACCAACTGTCTCCTATCGGCGGACACCCTGGCCACGATGTCTGCATGCCGTGCCATGGGAGCCGGCATATCGCTGGACGGGAACGTCGCAACGGTGGATGGCGGCGAACTGAGAGCTCCTGCCGACCCCGTGGATGCCGCCAACTCGGGGACCACCATGAGGATCCTGACAGGGATCTGCTCCCTGTTCGACGATCCTGTGACGATAACCGGCGACGAATCGTTGAAGAAGAGGCCCATGGGACCCCTCCTGGATTCCCTGGAGGCCTGCGGTGTGGAATGCCGGTCGAACGGCGGACTCCCCCCGGTCACCGTCAAAGGTCCAAATCGGGGCGGTCACATGCTCATAGACGGCAGCGTCAGCTCCCAGTTCGTGACGTCCCTGTTGCTGACATCCCCCATGCTCCCTTCCGGATCGAAGATCGAGATCGGAGGCAACCTGGTCTCAGCCCCGTACCTGGATGTCACGACGCACATGATGGGACTGTTCGGAGCAAACGCGTCCCGGGAAGGCAACGTCTTCACCGTCTCCGGCACTGGGTACAAGGCATACGACTACTCTGTTCCCGCAGACTACTCGTCGGCGGCGTTCCCGCTCGTCGCAGGAGCCCTTGGTGGGAGATGCACGGTCACGGGGATGGACCCCGCCGACCCTCAGGGGGACAAGGTGATCCTGGATATCCTGCGCCAGGCCGGGGCGGACGTCACCGTAGAGGGCATATCCGCCAAAGTGGAGGGACGTACCCTCAAGGCGTGCGACATAGACATGGGCAGTGTACCGGACCTGTTCCCGATCGTGACCGTCCTTCTCTGCACCGCAGAAGGGGACAGCAGACTATACGGGGCTCCGCAACTGAGATTCAAGGAGAGCGACAGGATAGAGACCACCGTGAGGATGATCAACGCGCTCGGAGGGAACGTCGAAGGCACCGATGACGGATGCATAATCCACGGGGTCCGGAGACTCCGCGGAGGTCATGTCGAACACCACGGCGACCACAGGATCATGATGTCCGCGGCCGTGGCATCCATACTCTGTGAGGGGCCGGTCACAATGGACGACCCCGAGTGCGCCTCGGTTTCCTTCCCTGGATTCCCGGAGGCCATGAGGACGATAGGGCTCTTATCGGAGGTCCAACGATGTACGAGATCGGCACCAAGGTGAGGTTCAGTCTCTTCGGCAGAAGCCACGGCCCGTGCGTCGGAGGCATACTGGAAGGGGTCCCCGCGGGATTCCCCGTGGATGAGGACATGATGGAGTGCGAGATGGCCCTGAGGAAACCCACCGGGAAGATCGGGACACCACGCAGAGAGGCCGACAAGGTCATGATCGCACAAGGAGTCGTCGACGGGAAGGCCACCGGACAACCGATCCTGATGATCATAGAGAACGGCAACACTGACGGTTCGAAATACCTGAAGTTCTACGACACCCCCAGACCTGGTCACGCCGACCTGCCTGCGCTTCTTAGGTTTCCGGACCATGACCTTCGCGGAAGCGGTCAGTTCTCGGGAAGGCTGACGGCAGCGATCGTCGCCGCCGGATCGATCGCGAAGCAGATGCTCCTCACGAACGGGATACGCATCGATGCGTTCACCAGATCCATAGGAGAAGTGATTGACGGGACGTCCCATTCGGCAGATGAGGCCAGGGGATCCAGGGAGTTTGCCACACGTGCGTGCACATCGAGGATGGACGTCCTCATGCGTGACCACATAGAGAGTGCCGGTGCCGCACATGACAGTGTCGGCGGGACGGTCGAATGCATCATCACAGGACTGCCCATAGGGTTCGGAGGCATCTGGTTCGAGGCATTGGATGCCGAACTGGCAAGGGCGATGTTCGGGATACCTGCATGCAAGGGCATAGAGTTCGGGGACGGGTTCGAACTGGCGATGATGCGCGGATCCGAATCAAATGACGGATACCGCATGTGCGACGGTCGCATCACCACCAAGAGCAACCATATGGGAGGCATAGTAGGGGGGATGTGCGACGGGGCGCCTGTCGTATTCAGAGTCGTATTCAAACCCACGCCGTCCATTGGGATCGAACAGGAGACGATCAACCTGAAGGATGGGACGGACGACACCGTTTCCGTCGAAGGAAGACACGACCCGTGCATCGTTCCGAGAGCGGTGGCGGTGGTGGAGGCCATGGCCGCACTGACGATAGCGGACCAGATTGCGAGGGGATACCGATGGAACTGAATGACATCAGAACAGAGATCGGCGATGTGGACAGGCAGCTCCTGGAGCTCATGAGACGCAGGCTGGAGCTTGCGAAGATGGTTGGCGAGAACAAGGTCGGTACCAATGCTGCCGTGAGGAACATCGCGCAGGAGAACACGGTCATAGACCGCTATAGGGGCTTCGCTCTCGAGAACGGGATGAACCCCGTCTATGCCGAGGCAGTCTGCAGGACCCTCATGCAGGAATCCATAGAGATCCAGGCCGCCCTTCCGAGACCTGTCGAGAACTCCCGCCACATAGCGATAATCGGCGGATACGGGAAGATGGGACGTTGGATGGGGGACATGCTCAGGCAGTCCGGGCATCGTGTGGACATCATCGACCCCTCCGCCGGCAATGGCCTCACCACCGATGACGCCAAGTGGGCGGATGTGGTGATCGTGTCCATACCGATATCCCGCACACCCGGGATGTTGCAGAAGCTTGATGGGATCTGCAAACCGGATGCGCTCATATTCGACCTCTCATCGCTGAAGTCCCCGTTCATAGACACCCTCAGGGACATGGGATCCAGAAGGAAGGTCTGCTCCATCCACCCCATGTTCGGCCCATCCGCCAAATCGATGTACAACAGGAACCTCGTGGTCTGCGACTGCGGGTCCGGAGAGGCGGTGGACGAGGTCATGGACATGCTTGGGAACCATGGGGCCAACATCAGGGTGATGCCCATCGAGGACCATGACAAGTACATGTCATATGTTCTGGGACTGAGCCATGCCGTCAACATAGCGTTCTTCACAGCATTGGAGAGGTCCGGGATATCCTTCAAGGACATGGAATCCGTGGCGTCCACTACGTTCGAGAAGATGATGGACACCAACAAATCCGTGGCACTCGAAGACCCGGGACTGTATTATGAGATCCAGCACATGAACTCCTCCAGGGAGACCATGCTGAAGGAGTTCGACAGGGCCGTCCATGATGTCGTCGAAGCGGCATTGAGCGATGACCCCCGTGCCTTCAAGGAGCTCATGGACAAGGGACGTGAATACTTCACGCTCTGAACCCGGGGGCACCGCCCCCTCTTTCAGATGTCGTTCATCCTCTTCAGGACAGGGAACACAGGCATCATCCTGGACATCACCTCTCTCCTGGAATCATAGAGAGAGCGGTACAGCCTAGTCGTTTCCGGGTCGGGAGAGAACGACCTGTCCACCTCTGCCGCATCGGATAGCGTCCCGATGAGATCGGAGCAATCTCCGACAGCATAGGATGCCATGGCACAATTCGTGAGGACGGCCCCGCCGCGAGTCCTCATGACGACAGCATCGCTCCCGATCATATCGGACTTTATCTTGTTCCAGACATCGTCGGCACTCCCGCCCTCGGCTATCGTTATCCTCCCAAGGTCCACCCCTGCAGCACGATACTCATCGGTAACCCCGATGTAGTCGTACCCTATCGCCTCCAGGACGGAACGCCACAACGTGGCACGATCCGTGTCCAGAGTCATGTTGAGGAACGAGCCGCTCGCATCCGATTCGTCCCCGTAGCCTCCTGTCAGATACGGCAGGAACGTCACGCCCCCGCATCCGGGAGGGACGTCCTTCGCCGAATCGCTGAGCTCGTCGTACCCTATGGAACCTCCGCACACATCATCGCGGAACCATCTTAGCGACAGGCCGCCCGTGCGGATGAAACCCCAATAGAAATATGAATCGTCCAGGGACCCGCTGTTGAATATCAGACCCTTGCCGGGAACACTCAGGTCCGGGACTATCCCGTCCGTGGACACACAGAACATCGCGCAGGTCCCTGCGATGTCCGCTGCCATCCCGGGATGGAACATCCCGCATCCGAGCATCGACTGCATGGTGTCCCCGGCACCTCCGCATATGGGAATCCCAGAACGGAGTCCCGTCTGCTCAGCGATATCGGACGTGAGATGACCTATAACGTCCCATGGCTTTACGATACGGGGCATCATGCCCTTGTCCAGACCCAGTATCGAAAGCTGCTCGTCCGACCATCTCTTCCCGAGGACATCGTATCCCAGTCCCCATCCGGACATCGCACCCTGGTCGATGAACGCATCACGGGCCTTAAGCCCTGCAAGGTGCATCAGAATGTAGGGGGCGTTGTGTATGAACTTCGTACCGGACTCCTTGAAACCCTCATGATTCTTCAGGAACCACCTGGCAAACATCGCGGGGAACATGCAGCTTGCATCAGGGTTCCCTGTCTCCTCGCCCCATATGCTCAGACCCATGGCGTTGATCTCATCCGCATCACTCTGAGTGCGCGAATCGAGATAGTTCACATACGGGGCTATGGCCGACCCCTCATCATCAACGCCGGTTATCCCGCAGATGATCCCATCGCCCATTATGGCGCGTATACCGTAAGGCTCCAGTCCCTTCGAGACCATCTGTTCCGAACATTCCGCCATACCGCGTATTGTGAGCTTGAGATACTCGTCAGGGTCCATCTCGACCATGCGTGGTCCGGGATGGCGTATCGTGGTGGGACTGGACGCCTCTGCCACACAACGGAGCTCCGCATCATATACCGCAACCTTAACGCTCTGTGTTCCGGCATCGAAACCCATGTAGTATCTGTCGCTCACAGTATCGATACTGGATGGGACTCAGTATACAAGCGACCTATTGACCACCCAATTTTTTGGTAGGTCGTTCACGCGTCGTGAAAAGGGAAGGTTTACACTCGAAATGTCATGACTGGACCGTTCCGAACGGCACCGAGCCTGCCATCCGGTCAAACGTACTTCCTGTAATCGTACCTTCCGTCACGTATGCGGTCCATGATCTCATCGGATATCCGGGCCAGGTCATCAGGGTCGAATAATCCCGATTCTATGCTTCTGAATCCCACGGAAGACATGAGCTGCACGGAACAACGGGCCGTATCGAAACGCCTCTGGAGAGGGCTAGATGTCAATGCCACGAACTGCACCTTATCATAATTCACGTATTCCGTGGAGACATCGTATCCCCCGTACACGAACATGAACGAGTCCCTGCCCATATCCACGGTACGATTCCTCTGGGCAAGACCGGAACGGGCGAACAACAAAACTGGAAGTCCTATGGCCGCCGCCACTTCGGAAGCAGTGACCAGCATGGACCATGTGCTGCCGAGCCCCGCAACGGTGCTCTCCGCAAGTATGAAGATCGCTACGAACACCCCTACGATGACGACGGTGTATAGGGAATCGGCCACCATCATTGGTATGAGTGCACGACGCGGTTGATACTCCGGAGTGGGTTCGAAATACAGCTCCGGCAGGAGGTCTGCCAACAGGGCCTCTGCATCCTCCCTCTTCTTCAAAGGACACAGCACGGGCTTGTTCCCATCATCCCCATCGGAAAGTCCCACGACCTCCACCTCCAGAGCGGTCATACCCAACGCACGTGCCATGAGCGGGGAGCGCATGCGTACCGAACTGATCTTGTTCACCCTGAAAGAGCTCCGAGTGGTGGTTATGAGACCACCTTCGATGGTTATCGTGTCCCCCACGCGATAGACCCTGTAGTTGTAGTACTTCAGGATGATGGAGATGAACGGTATGATCTCACTGATCGCGAACAGGATCGCCGCAGTGATGAAACCACCGCTGTTGCCGACGAACAGCATCACAACGGAATAGAACAGCATGATAAGTCCGAATATCGACATGTATGTAGGCTGTGCGAAGACAGCATGCATTATGACGTCCGAGTTCGTGACCTTTATGAGGGTCTCGACCTCCCTGTCCTCCTCCACGGTCATCTCCTTTTCGAAGATCATCGAGTTGAGCCTATTGCGAAGCTCGTCTGCGACATCTCTTTTCAGCACGAGAGTGGCCTCGGCGGAGGTAGCGTTGACGCTGCTGTTGACGTTGAACGTGAGTGTGGAAGTTCCGAAGATGCGGTCTATGATGTCGCGCTTCACGGACACGGAGGCCAGTCTTGTGTACTGGATGTGCTTTACGGACCTGAAGACCGTGTCGGTGACCCTCAGGATCTCGGTATCCCCGAACGTGAACGTGGTCTTCTTCCACCAGAAGTACATAGGGAACACGCATGCACCCAACAGGAGAATGAACACCACTGACGCCTTGAACAGGTTCTCCCATAGCACGTCCAGAAGATTGACGAAGAAGATCGCGGCGAACACCGCTATGACCAGGATGTATTTCGCGATCAGCGATATGTGATTGCGGAGAACGTATCCTCCTTCCCCTTCGGACACTTCGCTCATTCCCTCGCCTTCAGGATTCCGACGACGGTCGAGTTCAGCTTGTCCGCGATATCCTCGGCGACCTCTCTCTGAAGCCACTGGATCTCCACAGTGCCACCGGCAGTGGTTATCTGGACGTTCGCGAGACCGAACATGCGATTGACAGGACCCTCTGTAACATCCACCTGGTGGATGCGCTCGATCGGGACCATCTGATGGGTTATGTATACGACCCCTTTGCGTATGTCGACCTTCTCGTCGTCTATCCTGTACCTGTAGCGCCTGTAGATCACCTGTGGCTCTACCAATGAATAGATCGCGGTGATGATGATTATGGCCGAACATGCGATCTTCACGACCGGTGCGAAATCGACAGACTGTCCAGACACATAGAGCCAGATCGCACCGAATATTACGGCGACTATCGCGAACGATATCGCATTACCGATGTACATGGACTTCCTGCTCACAGGCTCCAGCCTGCGATATCCATCCACTGTCATACCATCCTCGTCGACCGCGAACTGATCGATCCGCTCGGCTCCCATGAACCATGCAACATGGATGTGAAATTTAAAGCTATACTGAAGATGGGATGGATGCAGGAACGGCCCCCGACATTCCGGGATGCCGCCCCTGCGAAAAATACCTTGACGTTCAACCCTCAAGGTATGCGCCGTCGGCCCCGCTGGAGACCAACTGCCTGTATTTCTTCTGGGCCCCGTGCACCGGACGCTCCACGCGCTTCGCATCCTTCAGACGGGCCGCGATCTCCTCGTCCGTGAGACGGACCGAGAGCTTCCTCTCGGGAATGTCTATGTCGATCACATCCCCATCCTTCAATGCGGCGATGGGCCCTCCCGCATACGCTTCAGGAGATACATGCCCGATTGCGCCTCCACGGGAGGCTCCCGAGAATCTTCCGTCGGTTATGAGCGCGACCTCCTCTCCCAGTCCCCTGCCGACTATAAGACTGGTCGGCGAAAGCATCTCGGGCATCCCGGGGGCACCCTTTGGACCCTCGTACCTTATGACGACGACATCGCCCGGCACGATCCTTCCCGACATTATCGCCTCAGCGGCATCCGTCTCCCCGTCGAAGACCCTCGCCTTCCCTGTGAACTTCATCATCTTCGGACTGACGGCCGCCTGCTTGATGACCGACCCCTCCGGGGCCAGATTGCCCTTGAGGACAGCGATCCCTCCCTGAAGATGGTATGGTCTGTCCATGGGCCGGATGACCTCGCTGTCCTTGACGGCCGCGGAATCGGCGATCTCCAGGATCGTCTTGCCATTGGCGGTGGGGACATCGACCAACCTGTCCTTCAGGACATTCAATATGGCCGGTATTCCGCCTGCCCTGTCCAAGTCCTTGATCGCATACGGCCCCGCAGGCCTAAGGCTTGTTATGTGCGGCGTGTCCCTGGAAATCTCATCGAAATCATCGAGAGTTACGGGACATCCGAAATCCTTGGAGATCGCAGGAAGATGGAGCGCGGTATTGGTCGACCCTCCGATCGCCATGTCCACACGGATAGCGTTGCAGAATGATCCGCGGGTGACTATATCGCGAGGCTTGAGGTCCTCCCTGACCATCTCCACGATGCGTCTGCCCGTAGCCCTTGCGATCTGCAATTTCCTATTATCGTTCGCCAGGGCGGTCCCGCAACCGAGAAGACTGATTCCCATGGTCTCTGTCAGACAGGCCATGGTGTTGGCCGTGAAAAGTCCGGAACAGCTTCCCCTCCCCGGACATGCGGTGCATTCGATGGTATGCAGCTCATTCTCGTCGATGTTTCCGGCACTGTACGAGCCGACGGCCTCGAATACGGACTGGAGGTCCATGTTCCCATCCTTTCCGACACCAGGCTCCATCGCCCCACCTGTCACCATGAGGCCGGGTACGTTCATCCGCCCCATTGCCATCAGCATCCCAGGAGTGACCTTGTCACAGTTGGAGACACCGACCCAACCATCTAGGGCGTGACCCTCGACCATGACCTCGCAGCAGTCCGAGATCACCTCCCTGGATATCAGGGAGTACCTCATCCCATTGTGACCCATGGCTATGCCATCGCAAACAGCCGGGACACCGAAGACGAAGGGCCTTCCACCGGCCTCGATGATACCTTCCTTCACAGCCTCGACGATCTCGTTGAGATGGATGTGCCCTGGGACGATATCGTTCCAAGAATTTGCGATCCCTATGAAGGGCTTCTCGAAATCCTCGTCGCTGAGACCATCCGCCCTCAGGAGACTCCTCTGGGGAGCTGCTGCGGGCCCTTTCTTGACTGCGTCGCTTCTCATGCGCTCACTCTCTGTGTGCGTGCATCGATGCGATTTATTTAATGTATGTGTCCGTACGAAAAGGAACAACGGGACCACAATCGGGATTATAACAGAAGGTAAAAAGGTTGGATGAGGTGGCGGGGGATACCCCCGCCTTTGATCGGGTTTATGTGCTCCTGAGCACGATCTCGATGTTCACGCCATCGGGAACCTGAATCCTCATCAGCTGCCTGAGAGCGCGCTCGTCTGCATCGAGGTCGATGAGTCTCTTGTGGATCCTCATCTCCCAGTGATCGACGGTCTCGCTCCCCTCTCCATCGGGACTCTTCCTGCAGGCCACCTTCAGCTTCTTGGTGGGAAGGGGCACGGGTCCACGGATGTCGACGCCAGTCCTCTGGGAGATCCCTTTGATCTGGACACAGACACCGTCAACCTTCGCAGGGTCGGTTCCGCTGAGAGAGATTCTTGCGCGCTGGGACATCTCAATCACTGAGGATTCAAGCCTTCTCGACGGAGATGCACATTCCAGCGGCGACGGTCTGACCCATGTCGCGGATAGCGAACCTTCCGAGAGGCGGGAACTCTTTTGCAGTCTCGATGACCATGGGCTTGGTCGGCTCCAGCTTGACGACGGCGATGTCACCGGTCTTGAGGAAGTCGGGGTGGTCAGCCTTGGTCTGGCCGGTCTTGGGGTCGATGGACTTGACCAGCTCCACGAACCTGCACGCGGTCTGGGTGGTGTGGCAGTGGAAGACAGGGGTGTATCCGACGGTGATGACGGAGGGGTGGTTCAGGACGACGATCTGAGCGGTGAAGGTCTTTGCGACGGACGGAGGGTTGTCGATAGGTCCGGCAACGTCTCCCCTCTTCACATCGTTCTTGGCGACTCCACGGACGTTGAATCCGACGTTGTCTCCGGGGACTGCCTGGGGAAGCTGCTCGTGGTGCATCTCGATGGACTTGACCTCTCCCTGAACGTGGGAAGGCTCGAACATGACCTTCATGTTGGGCTTGAGGATTCCAGTCTCGACACGTCCGACGGGGACAGTTCCGATTCCGGTGATGGTGTAGACATCCTGGATAGGCATCCTGAGGGGCTTCTCGGTGTGCTTCTCGGGAACCTTGAGGGCGTCCAGAGCTGCGATGAGGGTGGGTCCCTTGTACCAGGGGGTGTTGGCGGAGGAGACCTTGATGTTGTCTCCCATGTATGCGGAGGTGGGGATGAAGGGAACCTCATCGGTCTTGACTCCGACCATCTTCATGAGCTTGATCATTCCATCTTTGGCCTCGTTGTACTTGGCCTCATCGTACTTCACGGCGTCCATCTTGTTGATGGCGACGATGATCTGCTTGACACCGAGGGTGGTTGCAAGGAAGACGTGCTCCTTGGTCTGTGCCTGGGGTCCCTCAATGGCGGAGCAGGTGATGATGGCTGCGTCGGCCTGGGAGGTTCCGGTGATCATGTTCTTGACGAAGTCACGGTGTCCGGGGGCGTCGATGACGGTGAAGTAGTACTTGTCGGTGTAGAACTTCTTGTGTCCGATATCGATAGTGACTCCTCTCTCCCTCTCCTCCTTGAGTCCGTCCATGACCCATGCGAAGTAGAAAGATCCCTTTCCCTTCTCCTCGGCTTCCTTCTTGTACTTCTCGACGATGTGGGGGTCGATCGCACCGGTCTCCAGAAGGATCCTTCCGGTGAGGGTGGATTTTCCGTGGTCGACGTGGCCAATGATGACCAGATTCATGTGCTCTTTCTCTGCCATTCTTCATTCCTCCATTGATTTTGGAACTCTGAGTTTCCGATAAGGGGTTTCGTATTTAAGGTTTACAGGCCTCAGAGGCCAGAGTAGTAATTCGCATCGTAGGGCTCGGGGTTGAGGCCCTTCCTGGTCCTGATCTCGCCGACGACCTTCTTCTGAAGCTCGGGCGGGACGTGCTTGAACCCGGCGTTCTCGATGGACCAGAGAGCGCGTCCCTGGGTCGCACCCCTGACATCAGAGGCGAATCCGAACATGTCCGCGACGGGGCACTCCGCAGAGACTGTGGAGTCTGCTCCTTCCTGACCCATCTCGAGGATGGTTCCGCGGCGCTGGTTGATCAGGTTGACGGCCGCCCCCATGTAGTCGGGAGGCACACTGATGAACACATGCTGCATCGGCTCGAGCAGGATCCTTCCGGCCTGGCACATGGCACCGTAGATACCGTCCCTGACCGCGGGGATGATCTGGGCAGGTCCCCTGTGGATGGTATCCTCGTGGAGCTTGGCATCCATCAGCTTGACCTTGAGTCCGCCGACCTTCTCTGCAGCGAGGGGGCCCCTTATCATGGCCTCCTCGAAGGACTGCTTGATGAGCTCCATGGTCTCGTGGAGATACTGGATTCCCTTCGTGCAGTCGAGCAGCACGTTGTTGTTCTTGAATGCGACGATTCCCTTTGCCTCGTCTGCGTTCATGCCGCAGTCGACAAGGGTCTTGGCAAGGGCCTTGGGGTCCTTGATCTTGGCTTCGACGTCGATCGTACCGGTGCGGATGGCCTCGAGGACACCCTCCTCGAGAGGCTCAACAAGGAAGTAGAACTTGTTGTGCTTGTTGGGGGACTTACCCTCGAACTCGGAGGGGTTGCGTCCCTTGACGGACTCCTGGTACACGACGATGGGGGGAGACGAGATGATCTCGACACCCTGTTCGTTGACGATCCTGTACTCGGTGATCTCGAGGTGCAGCTCACCCATTCCGGACATGAGGTGCTCCCCGGTCTCGTTGTTGATCTCGATGTTCAGGGAGGGGTCCGCCTTCGCGATGACCCTCAGAACCTCGACGAGCTTGGGGAGGTCTGCCATGTTCTTGGCCTCGATGGCCTTGGTGATGACAGGCTCGGAATAGTGGGCCATCCTCTCGAAGGGCTCCATGTCCTTCACGGAGGAGATGGTGCTTCCCGCGATGGCATCCTTGAGTCCGGTCAGCGCGACGATGTTTCCGGCCTTACACTCCTCGATGGGGGTCCTGTCGGCCCCGACCATGAGTGCGACGGTCTGGACGCGCTGAGGCGCGTTGGAACCGGAGATGTAGAGGGTCTGTCCCTTCTTGACGGTTCCGGAGAACAGCCTTCCGATGGCGATCTCTCCAGCCTGCTTGTCCATGATGATCTTGGTGACCATCATGGCGACCTCGCCATTGGGGTCGCAGTTGAGCATGTGCTTTCCGATGTCGGAGTTGAGATCTCCCTTCCAGATGGTGGGGATACGGATCTTCTGGGACTCGGTGGGGTCCTGGATATGGTTGATGGCCATCTCGAGTGCGACGTCGGCGAGAGGGATGATCTTGGCGAGTTCCGCCTGTCCACCCTCCCTTCCGCAGTACTCGAAGACCTTGGTGAGGTTCATTCCCATCTTCTGGAGCTCGGGCCTCTGGAGGTAGGGGAGGGAGACCGCCCAGTTGTTGTATGCGGATCCCAGTGCGACGGTACCGTCCTGGAGGCTGACCTGCCACTCCTTGTTCAGGGGTGCGGGCAGGATGTCCATGATCTTCTGGTTGAACTCGGTGATGATCTTGGAGAACTTCTCGATCATCATCTGGGGGGTCAGCTGCTGCTCGACTATGGCCCTGTCGACCTTGTTGATGAACAGCATGGGCCTGACGCGCTCCTTCAGGGCCTGCCTGATGACAGTCTCGGTCTGGGGCATGATACCCTCGACCGCACAGCACAGGATGTAGACACCGTCGAGAGCCCTCATGGCCCTGGTGACATCTCCACCGAAGTCGACGTGCCCAGGAGTGTCGATGAGGTTGACCAGGTAGTGGTCCATCTTGTTGGTCTTGGGGTCCTTGTAAGGAACGACCATCGCGGCGGATGCCGCATTGATGGTGATTCCCCTGGCGGCCTCCTGCTCATCGAAATCGAGCAGACGCTGCTCTCCGGCGAGATCGGAAGACATCATCCCGGCTCCTGCGATCAGGTTGTCGGAGAAGGTGGTCTTCCCGTGATCGATATGCGCGGCAGTTCCGAGGTTCCTGATGAGCTTCTGGTTCTTCATCAGCTCGACTGCTTTCTTCGCGTTGTCCTCTCTGCGTCCCATGTTCACACACCTTTCTTACAGATCATCTGGCGGACTGCGCGACCCTCTCCATCTCCTCTTTCTTCGCGACCGCGTAAGAGGTGATGTCGCCCTTTGCGGCGAGCATGAGCTCGTCGGCGAGGCACTCGTAGATCGGCTTCTTGTTTTTCTGCGATGCCGCGACGACTCCGGAACTGAGGTTGCGGAGCGCGATGTCGAGCCTCCTCTGAGGAGCCACATCGACTGCCTTGGGAACGGAGATGCCTCCGAACTGGAGCCTGGTGACCTCTTCCCTGGGTGCCGCGTTCTCGAGGCACTCGACGAGGACCTGGACAGGGTTCTTCTTCGTCTTGGTAGCGACGATGTCGAACGCCTGGGAGACCGTCTTGTACGCCTTCATCTTCTTTCCGGTGTACTTCTCGGTCCTCATGATGTTGTTGATCAGCCTCTCGACGATGCTGAGCCTGGACTTCCCGAACCACCTGTTGGCGTGCTTTCCACCGGAGTGGGGGACGTTGGTGGGGGTAAGATCGATGTACTTTGCGAGACCGCCATCCTGGACGACCACATCGGAGGTGTCGTACTTTCCGAAGATGAGAGCCTTCTGAGCTACGATTTCGTCTGCCATTGTAATCATCTCACGGGCTTGTCGGTCTTTCCCTTGACCATCATGTCGAGGGAGACGTTGTTGACCTTGATGACCTTGTAACGGACTCCGGGGATATCTCCGTAGGACCTACCCATCCTTCCGCCGATACCCTCGACCATGACCTCATCGTGCTCGTCAATGAAGTTGATGGCTCCGTCTCCGACTGCGAAAGCAGTGATCTGGCGTCCGTTCTTGATGAGCTGAACCTTGACGCACTTCCTGATAGCGGAGTTGGGCTGCTTGGCCTCGATTCCGACTTTCTCCAGGACGATTCCGCGTGCCTGTGCGGATCCCTCGAGAGGGTCGGACTTCTCCCTCAGCTTGAGAACTCTCTTCTTGTATCCCCTGTCCAGCCAGCGGAATTTCTGGCGGTCAGTCTTCATTTTCCTTGCGGTGTACAGACCGTTTCCCAATTTTTCACCTCGCATTATTTATTCAGCGATTGGAACGTCGATGGTAAGACCCATGCGGACCTACCTCTAATGCTGACGTGGCTAGCATAATCTCATATTTAACGGTATCATAGAAGTAAGGGGTTTCGGACCTCCGACCACCACACCATCTTGGACGGTTCCAACGTGGTGTCGGAGGGTACGGGCCTTCACGACGGGTTGAAAGCGTTGAACGCCTTGACGGTCTTCTCCGGACTCACGTTCTTGAGCTCGGGATTCATCCTGACGATCTGGGAGTGCCATTTCCTGATCTCCGCGGGATTCTTGGCACCGCTCTCGAGCAATCCGTCCGGCAGCGGTATGCGCTTGTCCTTGCTGACATAGAACCACACATCGCCCATGTCATCCCTGAGGAGGAACGGTATCTCCCTTATGGTCACCGATTCCACGGAGATCTCCTTGCCGCCGCGCAGCTCCAGTATGTCTGCGGCTATGGCCAGTTTGCTCACGGCTATCCTGTTCTCGCCCTCCTCTAGGACGTGGACCTCGACGGTCTTGTCCAGGTTGAACACGCGGCACTCGTGGCTGCCGCTGCATCCGACCATGACCTTCAGTTCCCCGTGGGAGTACTCGTACGATATGCCAGCCTGGTTGGTCACGGTGAGGAACCTCCTGACAGGACACGAATTGACCGTTATGTACAGAGCGGCATCCCGGGTCGGTGAATCGAACACTGCCGTTGCGATGGGCGTGGTGTCGATGCGGACCGTATCGTCCTCCCACTCCTGGGTGAGGTTGACCTTCTTCCCGGAACCCCCCAGGAACACCGCCTTCTTGGATGCCCCCCTCACGGTCACGACGATGGAATCGGGCAGGTCGTCGACGGAGACGTCCCCCTCCCTGAACGACACGGGGCCGGCACCCACGTCGTACGTGACCACGGGGATGTTCCAGGCCAGCATGACATCGGACCCTCCGAGGGGATACGGTCCGTCGAGACCGTCCTCGTAGATGTTCCTGTGATACTCCTCGGTACCGATCGTGAATGTCACGATCTCGTACTCGGGGATGTCCCCCTTCGCAGAGTAGTCGCAGGAAAAGCCCGTCGCCACGTAGTATGTCTCCGTGGCAAGGACCTTGCCTTCGAAGACGACCGATACCGCGACCCTACCGTCCACACCGTCCAACGATGAGACGTCGAACTGAGCGAGAGGCATCTCCGCCTTCCCCTCGGACGTCTCCGTCCTCACGGTACAGACCTCGGGGTCGACGTTGACGGTCTCGATCCTGAAATCGGGAGCCGCACCATACAGGGGCGCGACCCTGCCACCGTCCCTGATGCCCGCGACACTCTCCGGTGCGGGCATGATGAGCGAGGCGGCGGCCTTCGGCTTGGTCTTCTTGACCGGGACCTTCCTCTCCGGCTCCGCAACCTTCTCCACGGGCTGGGGTCTGTCGCGTACCCTGATGTATCCGCCCTTGGCCACCTCCACCGTGTCCAGTCTCATCCCGTCCAACTCTGCGGAAGACGCGACCTTGGCATCCATCAGCCAGAGGTGCTTCCCCTCCGGATACAGGACCACGGTCGTATCCTCGGCCCTGCTGATCGGCATCCCGTCCGCACTGAACATCATATGGCTGTGCGCGAATATCTCGTACACCTTCTTGCCGTCAATGACGATGGTGAGCTCCCCTAGGGGGGATATCTCGACATCCGTCAGGTCGAACTCCGTCGGTATGGAGGAGACATCGGAATCCAAAGGGGATGATTTGAGACGTCCCAGGATAACGGACCTTCCGTCCTGCTCTACCGACAGGTCATATCTAGCCCCCTTTCCGCCCTCGTATTTCGGGATGTATAGGAGCACCCTGCCGGAACGGATGTTGAACTTCGGCCTTCCACGGGAGAAACCTGAACTGTCGACATCGGACGACGCGACCGGACCGTCTGGTTGGTCTTCGGCAGGCCGAGGACGCTGCTCACTCGTCTTAGAGGGCGCCTTCTTCCCAAGGAAGAACTCATCGAAACTCATGTCTGAGATGTCCTTGCCTGCCATGCTATCACGCGCTGGGATATCCCATTCCCATAGATAATTTAGATGTTGGATTGTTCCAGGGACACGTATCGACGCACCGGGCGTTGAGACGATGCTTTGCGATCTAAATTTGCCAGACCGTGTCGCTGGACATACATGCCCAGTACCGTCCGATGTGCATCCACGTGCACATCCAACGGATGATGACCGTCGCGCGCGTGCGCATCTTTATAATAAGGACTCGCTTAGCCGTGAACATAGGTGAAAGCATGAGCGGTGAAGATGACTATATGGCGCTCCTCAACAGAGCGAAGATCGCATGTCCCGAGACAATCGAGAACCATGAGAGATTCGAGATCCCCGAACTGGACATCCTCCAGGAAGGGAAGATTACGATCTTCAAGAACTTCATCGATGTCACCGACAAGCTCAGGCGCGATCCCCAGCACCTCCTCCAGTTCCTGTTGAAGGAGCTCGGAGCGCCGGGGAACATAGAAGGGAGGCGTGCGGTCTTCAAGGCGAAGATCGGCACACCGCAGATCAATGACAAGATCCAGATGTACACCGAGACGTACGTCATCTGTTCCGAGTGCGGACTTCCCGACACCAAGATGGTCAAAGAGGACAGGACGCTCATGCTCGAGTGCGAAGCATGCGGTGCCCGCAGGCCCATCACCGTGAGGAAGGGCGTCCGCGTCGACAACAGCAACACCCTGCATGAGGGCGACATCATCGAGGTCCGCATAACCGATGTAGGAAAGAAAGGGGATGGGACGTCGAAGTACTATGACTATCTCATCATCGTCCCCGGAACGGTCAAGGGTGCCAGCGTCCATGCCAAGATCACCAAGATCTCTGCGAAGACGGCGTTCGCGGTCCCGACCACCGAACCCTGTACCCGCTGATGCGTTACTACGTCGAATCGTACGGATGTACGATGAATCGCGGCGAGGGCCGCGAACTGGCAGAGGACCTGGCCTCCCTCGGTTTCGAAGAGGCCTCCTCGGTCGACGATGCGGACATGGTCGTACTCAACACATGTACCGTGGTCGAAACGACGGAGAAGCACATGCTGTCCCGGATCGCCGATCTCCGTTCGAAAGGGAAGGAGATCGTGGTCACGGGATGCATGGCTAAGGCGCAGCCGAACCGCATAGAGATCCGTCTGCCCGATGCTCCTATAATCCCCCCGGAGGACTACGGTACCTTCAAGGAGAGGATGCAGGGCAGATACGGCATTCAGGGTTGCGCCACATCCGTGGACTTTGGGTCCGAAGCCATCCTACCTATAGCTCAGGGATGTTTGGGGAACTGCTCGTATTGCATAACGAAGGTCGCGAGAGGCGATCTGAGGAGCTATTCTCCTGACAGACTACTTCACCGGTATGACTCGTTCCTAGAGCACGGCACGAGAGAGATCCTTGTGACCGCGCAGGACACCGCCGCATATGGGCAGGACATCGGTACGACCCTGCCCGAGCTGCTTAGGTCCATGCTCTCACGCGAGGGGGACTATCGGCTCAGGATCGGCATGGCCGACCCCCAGAGCGTATTCAGAGTCCAGGAAGACCTGTGCGAGCTGATGGATGATGAGAGAATATACAGATTCCTTCACATCCCGGTCCAAAGCGGAAGCGATGATATCCTCAGGAGAATGAGACGCAAGTACACAGTGGAGAAATTCTTCGAACTTGTCGACTACTTGCGTGCAGCCGTTCCCGACATCAGCATAGCCACGGATCTGATCTGCGGGTTCCCGGGAGAATCCGATGAGGATCATGCCAAGAGCGTGGATCTCGTCAAAACGCTGCGTGGGGACACCGTCAACATCACGCGCTTCTCCTCCCGCCCAGGGACAGATGCCGCCAAGATGGAGCAGATCCATGGACGGATCTCCGCTGAACGCTCCGCTGAACTCACGATGGTCAAGAACTCCACCGAGCTCGATGTCAACAATGCCCTCGTGGACAGGACGTTCAGAGCGCTGGCCACCGAGAAAGGGAAGGAGGGAACGATCCTCAGGACGAACTCCTACAGACCTGTTGTTGTCAGGGATGACATCCCGCTAGGCACATTCATGGATGTTACCGTGACGGAGGCCCGTCCGACATACCTCTTGGGAACAATCAAAAATACAAGGAATTAATTCAACCTTCTACAGTCCCGTAGTGTAGTGGTCAATCATGCCGGCCTTTGGAGCCGGCGACTCCGGTTCGAACCCGGACGGGACTACCAACCACATTTACCCCGGATGCTTATGATCTGATGAATTGTTCGATGCTATCAAGGTATTTCGGATCGTAGAAGCTACCCCCGTCCATCATTGCGTCGAAGATCGGCTTGTTGAACTCATTCAACCCCTGAAGCTTCATCATGACGGATACGGCGAGAAGGACGCACTTGTCAAGGACGTTCAGCTTGGAACGGTCGATCCATCCACGAAGGTAGTATATCGGCACTGAGAGGCTGTTCCTATCTGCTATGGCTCCCTTGTCGAAACGACCTTCCGAATCCAGACCTACCACTCCAACAGCCTTGAGCCTAGAACGATCCACGGAATCGATACCGACTACAGTATCCTTCCTAAGCCAACCGAAGAACACTATATTCTCGTCCTTCGGATAGGATTCTGAGATGGAGTAACATGACAGCCCGATACGGTCTGACAGATCGCGGGCATACCTCATCGAAGAACCGGACTTGGATGAATATACGATAATCATGAGAATCACTTAGAAGTAAATGATGACGTTCGATGCTACGTTTAGTGCATGGTAAGCTGCCTCGGAATTGCCGG
>NZ_JBEQWH010000014.1:0-39421 GCF_047501175.1 Candidatus Methanoprimaticola sp. MG2 | reverse complement strand
TTTTGAAGAAACAACCAGATTGAATTACAGAATCGAGGAATTAGGAAACACACTATCGATGTACATATGATATCAAATTTACAAATACGATTACAAGTGGGTAGAACGGATGAAAATGCCATCCTCTGTATATTCTTCAAGCAGTGGATGTAGGATCCGGACCTCGTGCACCCGACTTGATTGCGATTATTCTCGATGCATCGAATTCAATATAGGTTACACGAAATGGCTATGGGGAGGTGTCCGGTATGACGCAGAGAGATAACAGCCACGGGTTAAAGTTAGAACAATTGCCGTTTGACATCGATTTTGAAAATGAGGTCAGCCGGATGGAAGATGGTAGCCTCGCACAGATTCGAACTGTGGTCGCAGGATCCAGAGTCCCGCATGATTGACCGCTACACTACGAGGCTATCGAATCCCCCGATTCGGTCGTTGTTCTTAAAGGTATCTATGATGCGACTCTTAGACCCAGTGTGGATGGTGTCACATCAGGCGTCCGATCGCCCTCACCAAAGCATTGGGTTGCCCCTCACAGGTGGATTCGATGCCGTTGCCTCCTTCGAACTCTATGATACGACCCATGAGCTCCTCCTCATATCTCCATTGGACGGACATGTGACGGTTCATCTGACGGCACGCTATTATGAGGTATATCGTGGAATACAGCCCCAGTGTGAGGATCGTGAGGATGATGTGCACCCAGGCCATCCTCCTCTTTACCTGATGCTCCATCACGTTGACCTGCAGTCCGAACCGACCGCATTGCTTCTTGAATTCCTCGGAGAACTTCGTTTGGATGCTGTCGTGCTTGGCCGGGAATCTGTACACCGCCCCGACCGTGATCAGGAACTGTATCATGAGGAGCAGGAGGATCGGTGCCATGGCGACGAGGAACATCGCCGTGATCCCCCTCGTCTCCTCCTCGCTGGTCACCCTGTGTGCGAACACACCGAAGACGATGAGTATGCCCACTATGATGAGCCAGATCAGCATGGACAGGACCGTCACGGTCTTCTCGGACCTGTGTTTGGACCTTTGTGCGATGGATCTCATCTCTGACGAGTCTCCGCCATGGTAGTCAACGAAATCGGACAGGGAGTTCATCCACACGATGTCCCGCTTCAGATGGTTGCTGTTGCGACGCGTCACACAGAACACCATGAAGCTCATGACGGCCGACTCCAGGATGAGCGCGGATACGATCATCGCGAGTGCGCACTCTTCCATATCCTCTTGTTGGAAATGCACGTATCCGTTCTCGCTGTTTATGACGAGGATGCATGCTGAGATCACCACACCCATCACCAGTGGGAGGATCAGGGATGCGATCATCAGGGATGGTTTGAGGAACATGTCCTTGTCGCTTCTTCTGACCACGCAGTTGACGAAATCATCTGCGGCGGTGTTCCTCTCCATGTCCTCGGAAATGTAATATCAATAGAAAAACATCACCCAGTATGGCGGGATCGAGGGAATGGCGCAGGAGAGCCGTCGAAGACGCGAACATCCCTGAACCGGGTGTCAAGAAGCCGTGGGCGGTCATCGTAGCGGAGTGCTTCCTGCTATTCGTCCTGGGGCTGTACTTCGCGAAGGTATGCGTGCTCTCCATGGGTCTGATAACCGAGGTGGGCTCATCCAGGATCATGAGCAAGAACCTCTTCGTCTTCCTCTGCGAGATCGTGATGTTCTTCATAACGGCCGATGCCATGCTGGGTCTGTCCTCGAGAAGGCCTAAGGGATGGAAGAAGGCGGTTCGCGGTTCCATGTTGCTATTGTTGTTCACGCTCATAGGCAGCTTCTTCGGCGTCACCGGTTCCGTATCCGTACTGGTCACCATCAATCCTGTCATAGTGGTGCCCTTGGTGCTCTTCGTTATACTGCTGATGCTATTGCCATCAGTGCGCAGATATTATGTGCCGCCGATGGAGTGCGAGAAATCCCTGCTGTCGTGGATAAAGTTCTCCTTCGTGTCCGAGCTCTATCCGCAGGGGAAGTACCGTATATCATACCCGGACGGCGACGAGCGCAACTGTGTGGAGGTCGACTCGGGAAGAAGGCGTAGGGTCCGTCAGAGGAGTTGAGTGATGCAACCTCTCGTGTGATCGGTTTATCATCTCTTGGTCTCGGACCACTGCTTAATGGTGTCCGCACGCCTGTATTGGCCCATACGGTCCTCCGGAGAATATTTCGGAGGGACCGGGCATGATGTTTTGACGCCACACTCTGGACATGTATCGTCCAGAGTGTAGTGGCCGCAGCCATTGCAGCGTCTTATGCGGGAGCTCATTTGCTCTCGCGCTTCAAGGAGGCTGTGCCTCCGTTGGAGATGAGATCGTTGATGGCGGCGTTGGAGATGTCCTTCATGATCTCCTCGGCCTCCTTGTATTCGGGGGCCCTTACGACTACCCTGTACCTGGGGCATCCGACGCAGGTGATCTCCGCATCGGCGCCGTCCGCCGCCGCAACCCCCTTCAGTAGGGCATTGCGGACGAGCTCCATCCCGTTAGGGGCGGAGGATGTCAGCTCCAGGATGCCGTCGATCTGCACGGAGGGTGCAGCGACGTTCTCCTGGGCGACCTCCATGAATATGTCTATCCACTCGCCGTCGTAGTCCTCTACGAACGCCTCGGTGTCCGCGACCGCGGTCTCGAACGCATCGTACAGGGACTCGTAGTCCTCCAGCAGTTCGTTTCCGAACAGGTCGTAGGCCTTGTCTATGGAGATCTCCATCCTTTCGGCGACGATCTCCACGAGCTTCTCGGCCTTCTTCTCGTTCTTCCACTGCTGGATCTTCTCTCTCTTTTGATGGTCGTTGACGGCCTTCAGGGAAAGGTCGATGTGGCCCTTCGAGGAATCCACGCCCAGGACCTTGCAGACTACCTTCTGACCTTCCCTGACGTAGTCCCTGATGTACTTTACCCAGCCAGTGGCAACGTCCCGGACGTGGACGAATCCTTCCTTGTCGTCATACTCATCAAGTGTGACGAAGGCACCGAAGTTCTTTACGTTCTTGACGGTGCAGACGACGAGCTCGCCATTCTCCGGGAAGCCTCTGACTCTTGCCATCAGCCGACTACCTCGAGGATCTCGCCTTTGATCTCGCCGATTCCGCCCCTGGGGACGACGAGGGTAGAGCCACACACGTGGCAGGGGACCTTTGTGGCGGCCTTCTTGAATACGATCTGTTCTGCGCCGCAGTCGGGGCACTTAACTTTGATGAAGTCACCGGGCATCTAAATCACTCCGTAAGCTCGAACTTCTTTGCACGGATGCAGGGGGAGATGTTGGCCTTCTTGCACTGGGTGCATCTGTACCTGAGGTTGATCCTCTTGGTGGGCTTCTCCCTTCCTTCGGGCTTGGGCCTCGGGAAACCTCCGTATCCGGCGGTGACCTTTCTGAATCTCCTCTGTCCCCACTTGAGCTCGCTGGCTTTCTTCTTCTTGACCCTCTCCACTTCCTGCTCGGTGTGCGCCTTGCAGTAGGGACAGTATCTCTTGATTGTCCTGGGCATCTTCATTTGAATCACCTAGAATGTGAACGGGGACGTGCTAATAGGGGGGTCCTATATAACTCTAATCATTCCACTTCGCTCGCGCGACTTATATCGCGTTGTAGAAGGGATCCCTCACTCGTCGGCCTTCTCCTCCGACATACGCCTCACGTTGCCGTCGGAGTCGCAGATCAGGACCTCGAACGCGGTGTTGAGGAAGAGTCCGTTCTCGATCACGCCGGGGATGACATCGATCCTGGATTCGATGAAGAATGGGTTGTCGATGCCGTCCGGGAACCTGCAGTCGTAGATGTAGTTCCCCCCGTCCGTGACGAAGGGCCTCCCGTCCTTCATCCTCATGACCGGCTCGCAGCGCTGTCTCCTGAGTCCGACGCTCGTGTGCCCGTTCCCGAACTGCAGGACCTCCACGGGGAGCGGGGCCTTGGTCCCGAGCTTCTCCACGAGCTTGGACTCGTCGGCCACGATTATCTCCTGGACCGTCGCGGCGGCGACGATCTTCTCCCTGAGGAGGGCTCCCCCGAGACCTTTGATGAGGTTCAGTTTCGGATCCACCTCATCCGCTCCGTCTATGGTGACGTCTAGCTGCTTCACGTCATCGATGTCGACCACGGTTATGCCGCATTCCCTGGCGAGGTCCTCGCTCTGGACGGATGTGGCCACGCACGTGAGGTCGTATCCGTTCTCGTTGACGAGCTGTCCGATCCTCTTTATCGCGTAGTATGCGGTCGATCCGGTGCCCAGTCCGACGTTCATGCCATCCTTGACGTATGCGTCGACTGCCGTCTCCGCAACGATCCTCTTCATCTCAGCGGCTTCCAGGGTCATGGTCAGTCCCTCATCTCCCGAATGGCCTTAGGTATAATCTCTTTTCTCTTGACGTAAAAGCACGGTTATATCCGATGCCGACATTGGCATCGTCCATGAAGCTGGCATCCCTATTCTCCGGCGGCAAGGACTCCATGTTCTCGCTGTACCTCATGGAACAGATGGGCCACGATGTCCCGTACCTGGTGAACATAATCCCCGAGGATGCGGCTTCGTGGATATTCCACACACCGAACCTCTCGGTCGTGCCGCTCATGGCCGAATCCATGGGCAAGGAACTCGTCACGGCGACCAGCTCCGGGTCGGAGGAGGGCGACATGGACGGGCTCCGCAGGGCCTTGGACGGCCTAGACGTGGAGGGGGTCATCTCCGGTGCCATCTGGTCCGACTACCAGTGGGACAGGATGAACCTGGTCTGCGGGGACCTCGGCCTGAAGCTATTCGCTCCGCTCTGGAGGAAGGACCAGGACATGCTCATGGACCAGTTCCTCGATTCCGGGATCGAGGCGGTGGTGGCGGGATGCTACGCGGAGGGTCTCGGCGAGGAATGGCTGGGCCGTCCGATAGACCGCGGGTCGGTCGAGGACATGAAGAGGGTCCGCGAGAGGACTGGGATCAGTATAATGGGCGAAGGTGGCGAGTACGAGTCGCTGACCATCGATTCCCCCATGCACCGTGGGCCTCTCGAGATCCTCTCCTCGGAGAGGGAGTGGTCCCGCACGGGAGGGACCCTGAGGGTCACCTCCGCCCGCATCGGAGAGCGGCGGGCCTGAACGTCCTGAGCCTCATGGCGTTGGACACCACGGATATCGACGACAGGGACATGGCCGCGGCGGATATCATCGGCATCTGGTCCACGAGCCCGTCGAACCCCAGAAGGACCGGCAGACCTGCGGCGATGGGTATGCAGACCGCGTTGTAGGCGAAGGCGAAGAACAGGTTCTGCCTGATGTTCCTCAGCACGGCCCTTCCGATCTCCAACGATGCCGGGACGTTGCGCAGGTCATCGTTCATGAGGATGATGTCCGCGGACTCCATCGCTATGTCCGTGCCGGACCTCACGGCTATGCCGAGGTCCGCCTGGGTCAGTGCCGGGGCATCGTTTATCCCGTCCCCCGTCATGGCGACCCTCCTCTGCGAGACCTGGAGGTCCTTGACGATCTCCAGCTTGTCGCCGGGTCTCGTCTCCGCTCTGACCTCCTCTATGCCGAGCTCGGACGCGACGTGCATCGCCGTGCCCGTCCGGTCCCCCGTCACCATCATGACCCTCATGCCGTCACCTTTCAAGGATGCCACGGCCCCGGGGCTCTCCGCCCTTATGGGGTCCGTTATCCCGATGGCCCCGACGTACCTGCCGTCTATGGACACCATCACGCGGGTCTCCATGTCACGGTCCCCGTCGGCATCCTCGGGGACGTCGATGCCTCTCTGTTCGAGGAGAGGCCTGTTCCCGATCAGGACGTCCATGCCCTCGACGACGCAGGATATCCCCCCGCCCGTGATGCTGGAGAACTCGGAATGCCCTCTCTTGGGGGCCCCGATCCCCTCGGCGTGCCTGACTATGGCCTCGGCGAGCGGATGCTCCGAATCCGATTCGGCGGCCGCGGCGATCGAGATGAGCTCGATGTCGTCCATGTCGGATGACACGGACACCACTTCCGGATGTCCTATCGTGCACGTCCCAGTCTTGTCGAGTATCACCGTGTCTATCCTGGCGGCCTCCTCCAGGGATGCGGCGGTCTTGTAGAGGATCCCGTGCCTCGAGCCTATCCCCGTCCCGACGACGATCGCCAGGGGCGTAGCGAGTCCCAGGGCGCACGGACACGATATGACCAGGATGGACACCGCGATCTTGAGGCCGAACTCCAGGCCCCTTCCGGATAGAATCCATCCTATGCAGGAGATCACCGCTATCGCTATCACGGCGGGGACGAATACGGACGCGACGCGGTCGGCCATCGATGCGACGGGGGCCTTCGTGCCTTGGGCGACCTCCATCATGTGCGCTATCTGGAACAGGACGGTCTCGTCGCCGACCTTCTCGACCCTCGCCCGGATGCTCCCAGACCCGTTGATGGTGGCCCCGTACACGGTGTCACCCTGTCTCTTCGAGACTGGGATGCTCTCCCCGGTCAGCATGGACTCGTTCACCGAGGACTCACCGTCTATCACGACGCTGTCCGTCGGGACCTTCTCGCCGGGACGGATCAGGATGACGTCACCGGGGACCAGGTCCTTCGAGGGGACAGAGGTCTCCACGCCGTCCCTGATGACGGTCGCCTCGTCGGGAGCCATCTCCAGGAGCTTCCTCAGGGAGTCGTTGGTCCTGTACTTCGAACGGGATTCCAGATACTTCCCGACGCTCACCAGTGCGATGATCATCCCCGCCGAGTCGAAGCTCAGCGTATGCATGGCCGACGCATCCCCGGACCAGACGTTGTACGTCGCATACAGTCCCATCACCACGGATGCCGTGCATCCCAGGGAGACCAGGGAATCCATGGTCGGATTGCGGGAGAACAGTGCGGGGAACCCCTTCTTGAAGAACCGTCTCCCGCCGTACAGGATCGGGACCAGCAGCGCTATCTGGAGCAAGCAGAACGGGAGAGGCTCTAGACCTATGTCCAGTCCGAACATGTGCCCCATTGCCACGATGCTCAGGGGTATGGCGAACACTATGGATATGAGCAGGTCGCGCTTCTGCACCCTCAGGGCATCGAGCTCCTGCTCGTCCGCCGCATGACGGTCGTCGCTGATCACCTGGTAGCCTGCGGACGTGATCGCACGGATCATGTCCGATTCCGAGACCTCGTTCTCGTCGTAGGTCACGGTGACGGTGTTGTTCCCGATGTTGGCGCTGCATGATGACACGCCGCTCAGTGAGCGTACCGCATTCTCTATGCGGCCGGCGCATGCGGCACACGTCATGCCGCCGATGTGGAACGTGCGCGTCCTCATCGGAACAGTCCACGCTTCACGCTTCCGCGGAATCCGGCATCCACGACCGCCCTTATGAGGTCCTCATCGGACGCGCCCTCATGCTGCACCGTCGCAGTGCCCTTCTTGAGATTGACATCCACGGACTGTACCCCGGGGACCTTCTCCACGGATGCCTTCACGCCGCTGACGCAGCCTTCGCACATCATCCCGTCGATCCTGATGGTCGTCTTGGTCATGCCCCCGATATCGCGTCATAGGATATTTAGGAATGCCTATAACGGGGGTTGAAGCGACGGCCGGGTCACACGATCTCGGCGAATTCCGACATCGGTCTCCTCTTGCCGTGGTTGTTGGACGTCTCGTCGCCCCTGTATCCGACAGCCAGGATCCCGGAGACCTCCTCGGTATCGGACAGTCCGAGCTCCTCCTTCAGGACGGAGGGGTCGAAGTACCCTATCCATACGCTGCCCAGTCCGAGCTCCTGTGCGGAGTACATCATCTGGGTGATGACTATCGATGAATCGATGTCACCGAAGCCCTTCCCGTCGAAGGGCCTGACCCATGCCCTGTCCCTGTCGGATATGACCACGAGTCCCAGCGGGGCCCCGTATAGGTTGACCGTCCTTCCGATCTTCTCCAGGGCCTCCCTGGACACGGCCGCGAGGACCCTGGAGGGCTGGAGGTTCTTGGCGGACGGTGCGATCCTGCCGGCCTCCAGGATGAGGTCCAGCTTCTCCTTCTCCACTGGCTTGGGCAGATACTTCCTGGACGAGTACCTTTCGTTGGCGAGGTCGTTGAATGTCATGCCGGGGAATGGTCGGACGCGTATAAATCGTCAGTCCAACGAACGGAGTCCGGTGGAAGGCCTCTTCCTGCCCTCGTATTCGAGGACGAGTATGGTGATGTCGTCGAACTGCTCCGCATTGCCTACGAACGTCTTGATGTCCTCGCGTATGACCTTGATCTGGTCCCCGATGGTGTTCCCCGCGGTATCCTCGAAGACCTCTCTGAGGCGGTCGCTCCCGTAGAACTCCTCGTAGGAGTCGTTGGCCTCGGTGACCCCGTCCGTGTAGATCATGATGCGGTCGCCCGGGCTCAGCGTGATGGATTCCACCCTGTACTCGGCGTCGGGGACGACTCCCAGGACAGGGCACGGTTCCATCTCCACGTACTCGGCCCTCTTCGTCTCGTATCTCCACACGAGAGGAGGGCAGTGTCCCGCGTTCGCGAAGTCTATGGACCCGCTGTACGTGTCCATGATGCCCAGCCACGACGACACGAAGAGCATCTGGTTGTTCTCCTTCGCGAGTGCGTTGTTCACCTCGGTGAACACCTCGGCCGGGTTCGACCTATGTACCGTGTGGTCCTCCATGAGAGCCTTCGTCCTGGACATGAACAGCGCTGCAGGGACGCCCTTGCCGGAGACGTCGCCGACGGACAGGGCGATCTTCCCGCCGTCCAGGATCATGAAGTCGTAGAGGTCTCCTCCGACGTACTTGGCGGCCTCCATGACGCCGTCGATCCTGACTCCCATGCCGTCAACGATGTCGAAGTCCTTGGGGACCAGCCCCATCTGGATCTGTCTGGCGATCGCCAGCTCCGCGCGGTAGGCCTGCTTGTCCTTCGTCAGGGAGTCGATGTCCTTCACGTAGTTCGCGACGTTGCGCGCCATCTTCTCGATGGATCTCGCGAGGTCTCCGACCTCGTCGTTCCTCTTGAGATAGGGCTTGCACTTGTCGTGCATGTCGTCGGCGCTCATCACCGCCTCCGAGACCACGAAGTCCTTCGTGTTCCTCGCCATGCTCTTCATGGGGTCCACCACGCTGCGCTCGATGAACTCCAGGAAGAACAGGATCACCGCAGAGAGCGCGATGGCGGCCAACGTCAGGTACGTGTATGCCGACAGGTCCGCTCCCAACACCTCCGGCGGTATGCCGCCGAAACCCTCGTTGGCATATGCCAGGTCCATCATGAGCGGTATGTCGCTCAGGAGGCCTGCCTGGAACAGGGCCATTATGGCAGCCAGTATCCCGAGTCCCAGGAAGTTGAATATTATGATTATGCGGTCGTTGACCTGGTTGTCGAACGTGTTTATCCTCTTGCTGGCATTGTATGTGGGGCGGTCCCTCTGACGGACGCTCATGGTGGGCCTTATGCACACGAACACCGAAAGTGCCATCACCACGACTGTCCCGATGACGATCGTCGCATCGTTGAATCCTGACAGCACCATGACCACAGGTATGGAGATCCCGGCAACGAGGAACACCTTCGGGTCTATGCGGTCAAGGGCATCCCTCTCCATCTTGATCCTGGGGGTCCAGTGCTGCATCTTCAGGGTCCCTGTGACGAGTATGCAGACCATGACCAGGACGATGGACGTGGGCAGAGTCGACATCAGGGTGTACAGGCTGCGGATCCAGACCTGTTCGGGACCCACTATCGCCATGTAGGACATATGGTCGATCGACGTGTAGATCACCGAGGAGACCACCATCACGATGAGGACCTTGGCCATGTTGTGGCTCGTGCCCAGCACCGGGACCTTGGGACGTACGTCCTGCATGGTGGAGTACCAGACCCTGTACGGGATGTATGCGAGCATCAGCGAGTTGAATCCGGTGACCACGGACAGCGGGAGGTCCACTCCCGTGCAGATCCTGAACACCACGCTCGCCACGGAGCATCCAAGCGCGCCCCACGGCCCGAACAGCAGTCCTATCGCGGGGAACAGCCCTAGGGAGAGCATGAGGGACGACGGCAGCATGTCCATCAGCGTCATCGACAGGAGCGCTGCTATGAATGCCCCTGCGAGCGTCTTCAGACCGCGTCTGTCAGTCAAGGTCTCCCTGTCGATGATCATGTCCTCACGATACGGTGCTGCCCTTCTCTATGGCCTCTATTATCCTCGATATCTCCCTGTCAGGGTTCTTCCACATTCCGGGGGTCCACACGCGGTGGATCCTCCATCCTCTGGACTCGAGGTATTTCTGGCGGTGGTAGTCCCTCTCCCTGGTGGATGCGGGCAGCGAGTAAAGATGGCTGTCGCACTCTATCCCCAGGATGAACCTGTTGTTCTGCTTCACGGCCAGGTCTATCTGGTAGCCGCCTATGCCGACGTTGCGCTCGATCGTGTATCCCTTGCGCGTCAGTGCGTTGTACACGCGGTCCGCGATCTTGGAGGCATCGATCTCGTCCGGGACGGACCAGCGCTCGTCCCCGAACGATTTGAGGATCGAATCCGCCATCTCCTTGTCCTCGTCGCTGACGGCACGGGCGTACTGCAGGTATTTCTTCAGGATCCTCGGCCCGTCGTTCTTGACGTTGTCCACCTGAAGGTCCTCCGGCTCGAACGAGGTCACGATCAGGATCTTCTTCTTGGCCCTGGAGATGGCGACGTTCAGGCGGTTCTCGCCTCCGCGGTTGTTGAGCCAGCCGAACCTCTGCATCAGCTTCCCCTCGCTGTTCTTGGCGTATCCCACCGAGAACATGATGACGTCGCGCTCGTCCCCTTGCACGGACTCGATGTTCTTTATGAACAGGCCCACGTCCTCGCCGTTGTCGAACCTGCGCATCTCGTCGTTGACCGCCTTTCCGAACGACGGGTCGGACGCGCACTCCTCGTCTAGGACATCGCTGATCAGGTCCCTCTGGGACGAGTTGAACGTGATTATGCCGACGGTCTCGTTGTTCCTCCTGTTCAGGAAGAACTCCTTCAGGAGCGCGACTATCCTCTGGGCCTCCGCCATGTTGGACTTGTCCTCCCACAGGCCGTCCACCCTGAACACCTCTATGGGGGGCCTCTCAGGCTCCTCGACGTTGGGGGAGACGTACAGCCTCCCTCCGTAGAACGCATAGTTCGAGAACGCGATGAGCTCCTCGTACTTGGAGCGGTAGTGGAAGTTCAGCAGGATGGAGTCGTACCTGGACCTGGCCAGGTCAAGGAGGCTCTCCTCCTCCAGGGCGGCGGACACCAGGTCCTCCGGATCGTCCTCGTCGCTGTCGTACTCGATCCTTCCGACCCCGAGGGAGGACGGGCGGAGCTGCTTGTGGTCCCCGGCGACTATGACCTTCTTCGCGCGATATATGGACGGCACGCCCTTCTCGACGTACATCTGCGACGCCTCGTCGAATATGAGCATGTCGAATATGCCCATCTCCAGCGGGAGGATCTCGGACACGACCTCCGGGGTCAGGAGCCATACGCGGACGCCCTTGAACAGCTCGTACCCGTAGCGGTTTATGAACTTGTTCAGGTTCCACTTCCTCTTGGACTCCACGATCCTGTTTATGTCCCCGCGCCTCTTGGACTCGGTGATGTATTTGAGGTTCTGCTGGAGTATCTCCTCCACCTTGTCCTTGCAGAGGTCCCTCTTCTCGGCGATCTTGCGGTCCATGTCCGCTATGATGGACTCGAAGTCCCATATCTCCTGCATGATGTCCTTGTGCGAGGCATCGAACCTCTGAAGGTGCTCGTTCAGGATCCAATCGAATATGCGGTCGTTCGAGTCGGAGTACGGCATCTTGGTCTCCGAGGATATGCCGAGGATGTCCTCGCCGTAGTTCTTCTCGTGATTCGTGAGTCTGGAGTAGACGGTGGCCCTCGCCGAGTATGTCTCGTAGCCGTCCATGGCGTCGAAGAACAGGCGCGGGTTGTCCATGATGGCGTTGATGGTGTGCTCGTTGTAGTTGGAGAAGTACCTGTCGGCCATGGCGGTCGTCTCGCGGGTGATCTTCCCCTTGGAGAACAGCTTGCTCATGAATCCCTTCGTGCGCCACTCGACGAGCTGCTTGTCGAGGTCCAGTAGGTCCGCCTTCATCTCGCCTATGTTGTACTCGGACAGGTCGGGCTTTACCTGGGTCATCCAGGGGTACTTCTGCACGAGTTCCCTGTACTCGTTGAAGTTCCTCATCAGGACCGGATCGCCGAACTTCCTGTGGAGCTCCCTGACCTCGGCGTACTTGAGGTCCAGCAGAGAGGGCTCTATCCCCTCCTTCAGGATCCTGTACTCCTCGAACTGGCGCTTGTCGTTCAGATCGAGCCACCTGTCCATGGTGTACAGCTTGTACGGCTCTATGCCGAACTCCCCGGGCTTGTACATTACGTCGGCGATGTTGTCCAGCAGCAGGACGTCGTTGTCTATGCTGTCGGACAGTGGATCGACGTCCTGGACGGATTTGGGCACGCCAGTCTCCAGCATCCTGCCCAGCTGTCTGTAGAAGCTGTCCTTGTTCCCGACGTCGTCGATCTGCAGGCAGTACTTGGACAGGGTCCCGAGCCTCGAGTACACGACGTCGAGGGCGGTCTTCTTCTCCGAGACCATCAGGACGGTCTTGCCCTTCATCACGGCGGACGTGATCAGCCCGGTGATGACCTGGGACTTCCCTGTCCCGGGAGGTCCTTGGACGACGATCTCGTCGCCTTTGTCCATCGCCGTTATGATGTTCTCCTGGGAGCTGTTCAGCGAGTTGATGTATATCAGGTCCCTCTCGGACGCCTCGAGCCCCTTCTTCTCGATCTCGTCCTCGGACAGGGGGAGAGGATAGTCGGACAGGTAGTCGCTCTTGTTCAGGTCCACGATGAGGTCGTTGAGGATCCCGTTGATCTCCCTTCCGGCCAGCATCCCGTCGAAATCCTTCTGGATCGAGCTGGAGTATGTGGGATATTTGCCGATCAGGATGTTCGGGACCAGCTTCATCTCCCCAGGCTGGTACTTCGGGAACTCCCCTGCCTTGTACTCGATGAACGGCAGAGGGAGGCTGTACGCGTAGTCCAGCCTTATGCCGTTCCTGTTGTAGAATTCGACGAGCGAGGACAGGAACGACTCCGCGCTGTAGTCCTCCAGGATGTTGTCCGGGAGGGGGCGGTTCTGACCACCGGCCTTGATGAACCCCAGTATGAGGGTGTTGTTGTAGATGGCATCCCTGGAGTCGTCCATCTTCAGCGTTATCACGCGGGTGTCCTTCTCCAGTATGACCGGGAACAGTGCAAGGGGTGCGCGTATGTCCAGGTCCCCGTCGGGCATCTTGCCCTCCACGAACGGGTAGGCGACGTAGAGGTCGTACTGACCCTTGTCTCTCTGTTCCCTGTTGACCTCGCGTATGATCTCGTTGAGATGCTTGTACGCTTTGGCCGCATCCTGCCCCTTCGCGGTGTCCACGAGTTTCAGGGACCTTTTGTTGCCGAACACGAGGCCCATGATGTCCGCATTGGGCAGCATCATGAGGTCGAACGCGTTCTTCCTGGAAAGCTTGGGTTGGAACAGGAGCCTGTTGGCCTTGTTGATGTTGATGAGCTTCTTCTCGAGCTCCCTGAGGGTCTGGGCCGCCTCGGCGTCTATGTTGGACCCGTTGGCCGCGGTTATGGCGTACTTCTTCGTTATGTCCAGGAAGTCCTCGCCGTACAGTTCCACGAACCTCTGTCCGACGCCTACGATTGCAGAGAAGTCCTCGACCTTTGTCGGCACGCGTTGTGCCATCTCTCTCAGAGCCTCGTCGGAGCATACCTGCGGGACGCGTCCGTTGGACAGTTTGCGCTCGTCGCGGAGCATCTCCCTGAGCTCATAGAGCTCATCGTAGAGGTCATCTTCCAATCCCATGACATGCTATATAACGTGCAGGTTAGTAAACTTGATGTTCGGCCCGTCCGGAGGAGCTTTCGCGGAGTGCCAGATGAGGGGGACCATTCCATACCATCGTATGACAATCCGCAATGTTTAACCGTAAATCGACATGCTAAGCCCATGCTTAGCATCGGAATCAAAGGATCCCGCAAGGTCATGGTCGACGACAGCAATACCGCAGAGGCCCTGGGCAGCGGAACGCTCCCCGTGTTCGCGACACCCGCCATGATCGCGTTGATCGAGGCGACCGCGAGCCGGAGTGTCGCACCAGAGCTCGACGACGGGAACAGCACGGTCGGCACGCATCTGGACATCGCCCACTCGGCAGCCTCCCCCATAGGAATGGAGGTCACCTGCGAGACCGAGCTGGTGGAGGTCGACCGCAGGAGGCTGGTGTTCAGGGTCTCCGTGTGCGATGCCAAGGGGGAGGTCGGTTCCGGCATGCACGAGAGGTTCGTGGTGGACGATGTCAAGTTCATGTCCAAGGCCACAGCCAAGCTGGATTGATCGGAACAGGCCGAACTCGAACAGGAGCACCGGGAGGATCAGGCATCCGCACAGGATCACCCTCCCGGTCCCGAACAGTCCCGGAAGGACCCCCACCATCGTGGAGCATAGCAGCACGAACATGCCCAATGGGCCGTTGAGCATCAGGGTCAGCGTCACCAACAGGATCAGGACCGTCCTGCTCAGCCTTCTGGGCCTTATGCCGCCGACGATCCTCGTCATGAGCCTTCCGCACGATATCGTTATCCAGTATCCCAGCAGCGATGCCACTGCGGAGGACAGGAGGAGCAGGAGGAACGTGGGGGACATGAACCCGTTCAGAGAGCTCCCAGTCATCTCCCCTATGACCAACGCGGTCCCGGACCTGCCGTTCCCAGAGACCGAGAGGGTGACGAGCGACAGTATGGAGGTCACGGTACCGATGGATGCCACGGTCGATATGAAGTGCGTGGGCCGTCTCTCCGGGAACATCACGGCGGACATCGAGGCCCCGACCGTGGCGGTGATTCCGGGGAACCATCCTGCCAGCGTCCCCATCGCGACCCCTTTCAGCCCGGGCAGGTGACCTGTCGGGTCCTTGATCCTGTCATACTGCTTCGGGATCGCGGTCCCATCCGAAGCCTCCATCATGACCGGTATGCCGAACAGTCCCGTGAGAAGGGGCATCATGATGCTCCCCTCCCCGAGCATGCCGTCCATCTGGACCGGGAGGACCATGCATCCAAGGCCGAGCGCCCCCGACAGCAGGAACAGCAGCACCCCCCAGATCCCGGTCCCCCTTCTCCATTCGTCCGACAGCAGGACGGCGCTCGCGATCAGGAGGACCAGGGGGGTCAGTCCGTCCAGGAACCCCTCCGCACCGTTCAGGAGCAGCCATTGGAGGGGCAGCGCCATCGCTATGGATGCGGAGCATCCCACCAGGCTCCCGATGGCCGCGGAGCGCACCGCCTCCATCCCCCTGCCCTGAAGGAGCAGGCGATGTCCCGGAAGTACGGATACGGCATCCTCGGAGTCCGGAGCCCCTATGAACACGGAAGGGACGAAGTCCACATACGAATGGACGACCGATGCGGACATCACGCAGCAGGCCACGGCCACCGCTGAGTCGGACGGTTCCAGAGGTATCATCGCCTCTATGGCGGGATATGACGCCAGCAGCAGTGCGGCCAGAGTGTTGACGTGTATACCGGGGACCATCCCGCTGAACGTGCCTATGGCACAGCCTAGCAGCGCCGTCAGAACGCAAAATGCCGTCAGGGTCGGATCCATGACGGACCCTTCCGACCGGGATTGATAAACCAGACCCCGGGAGTAACCATTACTCGATGCTTATCGTCGGTCTGCCGTCCCTCATCCCGACAGGAAGTAGATAGCGGACAGGGGCCCCGATCTCTTCGGACAGGCCCTCGGGGTCAGGACATCTGCAGAACACCGCGATGACCTCCGTGACCTCGATCCCGGCATCCCTGAGGCTCTCGACAGCGGCCTTCACGGTCCCTCCGGTGTCGATCACATCGTCCAACAGGACCACGCGTTCCCCGGGTCCGACGGAGTTGACCGTCATCACGGATTCGGAGTAGCCCGTCCTCTGATGGACCTCGACCTCGCCGGGGAGTCCGTAGCGCTTCTTCCTCACCACTGCGAAGGGTATGCCCGTCCTCAGTGTGATCCCGGTGGCAAGGGGTATCCCCATGGCCTCCGGTGCGAGGATTACATCGCAGTCCAGGTCCGACATCTCCACTATGCCATCGAGGACCTCGTCCAACAGGTCCCTGTCGATCCTCGGGAATCCGTCCGACAGCTGAGTCACGAAATAGGGATATCCTCCGTAGTCCACGACGGGGCCTTCCAGGAAGCTCTTCGCCAGGAGGGGGAATTTCATGTTTGGGACCATGGGCGACATAGATTTTAATGAAGTAGTAGATGGGCCGTCGATTCAAATGGATGTTGGCGAAAGATTGGCCCTCGTGACCAGGAACACGGTCGAGATCGTTACTGAAGAGGAGATAAACAATCTTCTGAGAGAGAAGGAGCATCCCACTGCGTACATCGGTTTCGAGCCGTCGGGACTCGTGCATCTCGGATGGGTGCTCGTCGCGCAGAAGATAAGGGACCTGGCGGAAGCGGGTTTCGAGGTCACCGTGTTCTGGGCCGATTGGCACGCGTATATCAACGACAAGCTCGGCGGCGATCTGGAGAACATCCGTTCCTGTGCCCGTTACATGGAGGACTGCTTCATCGCCCTGGGAGTCCCCAAGGACAAGGTCAAGTTCCGCTATGCCAGCGAGGTCCTGTCCGACATAAGCTACTGGGAGAAGGTCATAAAGGTGGCCAAGGTCACATCCCTCTCGAGGGTCAAGAGGGCCATGACGATCATGGGAAGGTCCGAGGACGAGGCGGAGGTCGATGCCTCGAAGCTGTTCTATCCCATACTCCAGGCCACCGACATCTTCTGCATGGATGTGGACCTGGCATATGCGGGCCTCGATCAGCGCAGGGCGCACATGCTCGCCCGCGATGCCGCGGACAAGCTCGGATGGAGGAAGCCCATCGCTGTCCACACCCCGCTGCTTCCCGGACTCAAGGGCGGCAACAGGATGGATCCGGTCGAGTCCAAGATGTCCAAGAGCGACCCCTCCGGAAGCATCCGCATCCACGATACCATGGAGGACATATCCTCGAAGATGAAGAAGGCGTACTGCCCTCCCGAGCCCGAGAACGAGGATGTCAACCCCATCATGATGCTCGCCAGGTACGTCATCTTCCCCAGGGAGGGTTCGATGCACATCGACCGTCCCGAGAAGTACGGTGGTCCGATAGACTACTCCAGTTATGATGAGCTCAAGGCTGCCTACTACGGAGGAGGACTCTCCCCCGTCGATCTCAAGTCCGGTGTCGGGGCCGGTCTGTACAAGACCCTTCAGCCTGTCAGGGACTATTTCGAGCAGAATCCCGAGAACTACGATAGGCTCAAGACCATCGTAGAAGGCCTGAAGAAGCTCAGGTGAGAAACCGTTTCCGCTCGGGGGCCGACCGCTCCCGAGCTCGTTTATAGTTTATCTGGGTAGTCTGACCGCATTCTCTCTGGAGCGTATCTCCCTCAGGAGGTCCTTCGTGTTCTCCATGCATATCATGAGCATGGCCTCCACGTCCCCCGTCCCGTTGAGTCCGGCAGCTCCGCCGTGACCTCCGCCGTCGCACTTGGTCTCCCCTCCGACGCGGGACATTATCTCTCCGAGGTGTATCCCCTTGCGAACGGCGTCCTGGGTCGCGCGGCCGCTTATGCGGAACTCCGAGTCCCTCTGGGACCCGACGAACGCTATGTCGGCTCCAGCATCGATCATCGCCCTGCAGGATGATGCCTCGAAGCTTCCCGCATTGGACGTGGCCACTATCATCTGGCCGATCCGTTCGTACTTTATGCGGCTGACGGCCTTCAGCATGGCGATCCTCTCGGATATGCTGGTCTCGGACTCCACGAGGTCCATGGCCTCGTCCATCCCGATGTCGAACCTCTCCATGAGGTCGGAGAAGGACGAGAGCAGGTGCGGTTTCGCGAACTGGAAATGTCCGCTGTCCGTGAGCATCCCGCCGAGGAGCATGATCGCCGCGTCACGTGTCATCTCGACCCCTGCGACGTCTATCAGCTCCTTCACGATCTCGCAGCATGATGTGCGTGTATCGTCGCAGTGGAACAGGGGGACGCCATCCCATCTGCCGGTGGCCTTGTGGTGGTCTATGACCACGTCCACGGTCAGTGTCCCGGACGGGACTAGCTGTTCCGGGGACGACGTGTCCACGACCACGCGCATGTCGAATCCCTCGCCAGTACCTTCGCGTACGGCGGTCTCCATCTTGGCGGCCACCATCTTGGACACGCGGTCCAACCCGTCGGGTGCGAATATGGCGCATCCTGGGAAGCATCTCGCTATGGCGTATGCGGACCCGAGGGCATCCATGTCCGCGTTCCCGTGGACAAGGATCGCTTTGATCCTGTCATCGGACAGTGCTTCGGCTATTGTCTTCAGATCGCTGTTCATACGATCGGTTCCTGCGTGTGATCATCTGCACCCACTTGTTCTGTCCGAGGCCGGTGATCAGCACGTCCGAGTTGTACAGCTTGACGGTGATCAGCACGGTGACGATCGCGAACACGGCCATGTACGCTATCCCCGCCAGCACCAGCGTGACATCCCCGTACATGAGCGCCTGCATGGCCATCATCGGGTGTGAGAACGGGATCGCGAAACAGACTCCCTGGATGACCGCGCCCGTGCCGTACCATCCCGTGAACATTATCACGAACATGGGGATCATCGCGAGGATGCTGAGGGGCATGGTCATTGTCTGAGCGGACTTGTAGTTCTTGGAGAAGGCCCCGAGGATCATGCATATCCCCAGTGCACAGACTATGGACAGGAACATCGAGACCATGACGAGGGCCCAGTCGGTCATGTCCAGGGACATGCCCAGCGCCTCCAGGTTCACGTCCCCCGTGGCTGATGACAGCATGCCCGTCATCGAGCCCATGTATATGCTCATCCCGACCATGTAGGCCAGTCCGTAGATGAGTCCGACAACCGCTGCGGCGACTATCTTCCCGGCGACTATGGATGTCCTCCTGATGGGCAGCGTGAGCAGCGTCTCCAGGGTCTTGTTCTCCTTCTCGGAACCCATCGAGCTGATCACTATGCTACCGACCATCATGATGATTATCATTATCACGATGGGTATCATCATGGTCTGGCTGCTGACCATGGATGATATGTCCCCTGGTGTTATGCCGGTCTGGAGCTTGCCGTCGACCACCGTGACGATGGAGTCCCCCGAGGATGTGAGCGGATTGGTGAGGAACTCATAGTCCTCCCCTCCCTTCTCGGATATGAGGATCCTGGACAGGTCCTCGTTCAGCAGGGAGATCACGGTCGACATTATCGCGGATCCGACTGTCCCGAACATGCCTGTCGGCTCGTATATGTAGAGCTGCTGTATGCTGACGCTCCTGGACTCGGCCATGGACTGTCTGAACGTTTCGATGTCGGGGAACACCAGTGCATTGGCGATGCCGCGATCCATCATCTCATCTACTATCGTGTCATCGGACGCGGTGGTCGAGGATTCGAGCACATGGATCTTGTCCACATCCTCCCCGTAGTAGTTCGTAAGGGACCCTATGGGATTCCAGACGACGGTCCTCGTCTCCCCCTGTTCGTCGATGTAGGTGTATTCGTAGTATGTGCCGTCGTCCGCGACGATGGCGATCTCGGGAAGGGCGGTGCTCTTCTCCACCTCCCCTCCGATGAGTCCGCCCAGGCCAGCGAACAGGACGACCATGATCAGGATCGAGGCGACGGATCCCGGGGACAGCATCTCCTTGATCTCCTTCCTCATGATGTTGGTGATGTGGCTCATCCTTTCACCGCCTTGACGAAGACCTCTTCGAGTGTGTCGACCCCGTATTCCTTCTTGAGGTCGTCCGGAGCACCCAGGAGGATGAGGTTGCCCTGATCGATCATCCCTACACGGTCGCACAGCATGTCCACCTCGAACATGTTGTGAGAGGACATTATCACGGTCACTCCCGAGGATGCTATGCTTCTGATGACGCTCCTGACCTCGTATGCGTTGATGACGTCCAGCCCAGAGGTGACCTCGTCCATGATCGCAAGTTTTGGGCTCGGCATTATCGCTCTTGCGATGAGCAGTCTGCGCATCATTCCCTTGCTGTACGTGTCCACCTTGGAGTCTATCCTTTCCCCAAGGTCCGCAAGCTCCATGCCACGTCCGACCATCTCGTCCTTCCTCTCGCCGGACGCGAAGAACGATGCCATGAACTCAAGGTACGCACGTCCTGTCATGTCCTTGTAGGCCCCGGCATCCTCGGGAAGGTAGCTGATAATCTTCCTGACCTCCTCCGATTCAGTGGCCACGTCGTGGCCGAACACGGATATGGTCCCAGACGTGATCCCGAGAAGCGTGGATATCATCCTGAGCGTGGTGGTCTTTCCGGCACCGTTGTGTCCTATGAGTCCGAATATCTCGCCTTCGCGGACCGTCAGGGAAATGCCATGCACAGCCTCCCTCTGGCCGTAGGATTTGCGGACATCTCTCAGTTCGAGTGCATCCATGCGGGCGAAGTCGGTCTTATCATTCTTAACCTTTGGCAAAGGTCCTTGTGAGAATATGTAAATGGTTTGTGGAGGAGGTTCACTCCTCGTCCGCAGGTCTTGCCGCCATGTTGCCCATGGCAGCGTTGATCGTGTCGGACAGGACCTTGAACTTCTCCTGGAGGGTCTTCTCCTGGCGGTCCAGGCTGGAGATCCTGACCTCCATCGTCTCGACGGATTCCTCGATCTCCGCTCTCAGGGACTCCTTGTCCTCGACCTTGATGAGCAGGGATCCAGCAGACTTGTATACGTCGCCGGTGGCAGAGTTGAGCTCGTCCAGTGTCCTCGTCATCTCCCTCCTCTGTGCATCGTACTGCATCTTCTGAGAGGAGACCGCCTGGAGCTGTTGCTGCACCTGCTGGTACTGTGCGATCTGGTTCTGAAGCTGGGGGCTTATGCCGTTCATTCATCTCACCTTGGCGATGTGTTCCACTTTCTGCACGACGATGACGCACTCGAGATACGAGTTTAGCGCCGCCCTCATCGCTGAAGCGTCCGTCGCCTCTATGTCGACGACCGCCGCATCCCCATCCATCCGGATGGAGGATCTGGTCCGGGGCAGTTCCCTGCCTGACTCCGGACCGATGGACTCGGCGACCGCTTTCGCGCTCGACCAGTCCATCCTGAGGGTGGCTCTGTACATCGTTCAGTCGGATTTCAGCGTCTTCTTCACGTTGGGTCTGTCCTTGAAGAAGATCTTGGATCCGCACTTCTCGCACTGGAGTCCGAGGGAATTCACATTCCTCACGGGCTCGTTGCACTTGGCGCATCTGTACATTGTGGCCTCACTGCTCGCTTACCTGGGAGATCTCCCTCTTCGTCTTGGGACTGTATGCGCCGGCAGCGAACTTGGTGCCGCAGTGTGCGCAGTACCAGATGCCGGAGCTCTCCCTCTTGACGGAGGCGTGGTGGCAGACGGGGCACTCGTGCTTCTTCTTCTGCTGTGCCTCGATGTTCTTGATCCTGTTGCGGACGATAACTCCGTACCTTGCTCCGAACCTTCCGGAGCTTCCCGCTTTGACTGTCCTTTTTGCCATTTGGGGTCACCCGATGATTTTTCTGATCTCCGCGCCGATCTCCACAGCTCTGTCAAGGCACTGGGCGAGCTCGTCAAGGGTGATCGAGCCGCATCCGCCTTTCTGCATCGCTCTGAAGTTACCGTTGTCGTCGGTCGTGACCGTAAGACGCGCGGTTGAAATCTGCTCTTCGTCGTAGTCGGGGTCGACTATTAAAGTGTTTCCGACTTTGGCCTCCGTCACCGAGATGGGGGTGCAGGTGATGGGGAGGGGTCTGTTCTCTCCCTTCCCGTACTGCTCTCCGGGGATGACGGCGTTCTTCAGGGCACACACCGCTGCGAGATTGGCCGCATCGAACAGGTTGCCGTCGTAGTCGATGGCGTAGATGTCGATGTAGCACATCCATACCTCCTCCCCGGGGGTGATGCAGAGTCCTTCCACATCGACCATCCCGGATTCGCGGATCCCTCTGTCGACCACACGTGCCAGCTCGATCGCGTCCTCCCCGGGGGGACCGGACTCGAATGTGGAGTGGGCCATGGGGATGAGCTCCATACCGGTGGTGAGCACCCCAAGGTTCGGGGTGTCCCCGAAGGGGGTACCGGGGATGATCTTGATCCCGGCGATGACGGTCGTCCTGCCCATTTGGACACGGGCGGACCCGTCCGCGGACTCTATGAGGCCGGTCTCGACCTTTATGTCCCTGAAGTCCTTGACGCCGCGTCCGTCCTGCCTCTCGCCCTTGTCCAGAAGGCGCATGATGTGGTCGCGCTTGATCTCGGACATCATTTCATTGCTCATTGGGATGCCTCCTGGTTCTTGGAGTAGCGTCTTTTGAGTGCATCTACCTGGAGGTCGTGTACCTCGTGGCAGGCATTCACCGCGAGCTCGATCGCGTGATCGAACTCTGCGCGGGTCATGTTGCCGTCCATCTGAAGGAGGACGATCTCATCGGTCGACGGGACGATGGCTATGGGCACATCGGCCTGACCGTAGTTGTCCTCCTCCTTGTTGAGGTCGAGAAGCACGTTCCCGTCCGCCTTTCCGGCGGCTATGGCGGGGACGATGTCCCTCATCGGGATGCCTGCGTCGGCGAGTGCCACGGATGCGGCGGTCAGTCCGGCGCATCTCGTCCCTGCGTTCGCCTGGAGGATCTCGATGTACACATCGATGGAGGCACGGGGGTAGAGCTCCGTCAGGACCACCTTCTCGAGGGCCTCCGCGGTGATCTTGGAGATCTCGATGCTCCTCCTGTCGGTCCCGGGCCTCTTCCTGTCGGAGACGGAGTACGCCTCCATGTTGTATTTCACCTGCACGATCGCCTTCTGGGGGTTCTGCAGGTGCCTGGGGTGGCACTCCCTCGGTCCGTACACCGCTGCCAGGACCTTGTTCTTTCCAATCTCTACGTATGCCGATCCGTCCGCATTGTGCAGGACTCCGGCCTCGATCTTGATGGGCCTGTGCTCCTCGGCGGTCCTTCCGTCGATGCGCATGCCATTCTCGTCGACCAATACCATATCAGTGTGTCCGCTCATGGTCACTCATCCCCCTCTTCTTCGTCGCTCTGGGGGAGCTTGTTCTCAATAAATTCTTTGATCCTGTCGGTGAGGTTGCTGCACTGGGCCAACTCCTCGATCATCATCACTGCCTTGGCGGCGACATCGGCGTTCTCCTCGTCGCCGTCAATCCAGACCATCCCGTTCTGTCCAACGGTGATGCGGCAGTCTGTCATGTTCTTCAGCATCGAGATCATGGATCCCTGCTTGCCTATGACCCTCGAGACCTTGGAGTGGGAGATCTTCACGAGCCTCCCTCCCTCCAGCTTCCTCAGTCCGGAGTCCTTCATGGTCACCTGTATCTTCTTGCTCTCATCGACGGACAGGACCTTCAGCAGGACGACGTTGCCCATCCCGAGGTAGCGCGATGTGTCTCCGAACTCGACCCTCCAGGGGACCTCGTTGACGTGGAGGGGCGCAGGATAGGGCGCCCCGATGTCGACGAGCCAGTTGGATGGCCCGATGTCGACGATTACTCCTATGACCGTGTCTCCGGAGGAGGGCATGTAGCATCCCCTCAGGGGGATAACGCCCACCGTGTTCTGGAACACGTTGCGGACCCCCATGACGCTGGCGCGGACCTTGCCGTCCTGGACGTATGCATAGTCCCCCGGTTTCATGCCGGTGCCGTCGAGCACGTCGCCCGGAACGACGATTTCGCGCGTCTGTCTGGTGTTTCTTCTTTCCATTCGTATCACTCTGCTTAAATTTCATTCGTTCACGAGCTTGACCGAGGCGCTGCCCTTTGTCTTGTGCTTCAGTTTCTCCGTCAGCTCGGTAATGGTCCCTGCGGGGATCTCCATGCTCCCGATCCAGTCCCCCTCGGGCGTCCATATCTCGTGGTCGACGACGCCGAACGATACGATGTCGTCGTAGCAACGTCCGTAGTCCGTTCCCTTGAGCTTGATCGCGATGCGGCTCCTCTCGAACCTTATGGGTATGAGGGGGCGCAGCAACTTCATGGCCTCCTCGATCTCCTTGTCCAGTGGCTTGAACGCATCGACGTGGAACTTGGCCTCCTCGAGCGCCAGTTCGATCCTGGTCGGGGGATGGGGCGTGTGGGTCTGCGGGTTGATCGCATTAGCGGCGATGTACGCGATGACCTGGTGCCTCTTCGCCTCGAGCATCTCCTTGCGCTGTTCGGCCGTTACCTGGACCTCGCCCTTCTCGAGGATCTTCCTGGCGATCTCGGAGATATCCGTCGTGCCGAACGCTTCCGTGACCTTGTCCTCTGGAGGTCTGGTCCCTTTGGAGGCGTTCTTGAAGACATCCTCGACGGCCATATACTCGACGACGTCAAACTGCTTGCCCTGCTTTATCAGGTCGACGACCTTCGGATCAAGAAGGATCTCGAACGTCTCTCCGTGGGATTCCAGGCGTGCCACGATCGCATCGTCGAGGTTGACCATGGTGATCACTCACAGTTTGCCGATGAGGTCGGAGACCCCGTCCACCGAGAGCCTTCTGAACTTCTTTCCGATCTCGGCGACACCGATCTCCACGGTGTCTGCGTTGAGCTTCTCTTCCACCGCGGCGGAGAGCGCCTTGAGTCCGAGGGTCCCCGCCTCTTCGAACGACATGCCGTCCTTGAACTCCTTCTCGAACAAGTCCATGACGGCAGGACGTCCGTTGCCTATGCCGGTCGCCTTGTATGCGACCAGGGCACCCGAGGGGTCGGTCTCGAACAGGTGTGCGCCGAGGTCGTCGGTACCTGCCACGAGCAGTGCTGTTCCGAAGGGGCGTGCCCCGCCGTACTGGGTGAAGTTCTGTTCGTAGTCGCAGATCTTCTTGACGAGCATCTCGACCCCGATGTTCTCTCCGAAATTGACTCTGTGGGTCTGGGCCTGCTTCCTCGCTTCCTCGACAAGGACCCTGGCGTCGGCGACGAGACCTGAGGTTGCGCAACCGATGTAGTCGTCGATGTCGTGGATCTTCTCGGTGGACTTCGGTTCAAGAAGTTTGCTCGAGACTCTTCTGTCCACGATGAGCATGACTCCGCCGTCGTACTTGATTCCGATTGTCGTGGAACCCTTCTTCACGGCCTCACGGGCGTACTCAACTTGGAAAAGCCTTCCATCGGGGGAGAAAACTGTGCTCCCCCTGTCATAAGCCATCTGTCCGGGTTGCATAAAAAGACCTGCTCCTATTATTCTAACGCGCCTTGATGAGGGGCGCAGTATAAAGCGTTTGGGAACTAGGTCCGTTCCGTCCGTGATCGTTTGCGGCGTTTTCTCGGAGCATTGAGCTGCGGATGTCTCGTACGAAGCGTTTTGAGGGTTCCGGAGCAGTCGAATGCGACAGATCCCGTGATCCTCGTGGACATCGTATCCTCCAGCGCTTCCCGGTCTTCGGGGAGGGAGCGGATCACGGCGTATCCTTTCCCGCACGTTATGACTTTGGCAGATCCAATGTCGGACACGGCCGTTTCCGCAGTACGTCTGTCCGTCCCCAAAGGCACTTCGAACGCGGTGTACCGCCTTCTTCCGCGCTTGGATTTCACCGTCATGCGTCGGGCGACAATCATTGCAGATATAACATTTGTCGAACGGAGATGCAGGATAGTTCGGACAATGAAACGAGGTCTTCGATGTTCGCTCTCCCGCTGATATCAGGTTTCACATAATGATGTTACTAATCCAATATTCGTGTTATTGAGACATTGGATGCACACCAATCATCCAACATCATATAGCCAGCATTTCTTGAGGTTGGTCATTTGAAGCTAAGGTTTAATAAACTCTATTTTTTGTGGAGCAGGCTCAAAATTCCTTCGTATAGTTACGAAACAAATATGCAATATATACAAAAATTATTGTTGTATTATCCTATCTGATAATACAAATGAATACAATTTTTCATATTGCCGGCTATTGATAATTTAGATTACCCTAAAAATATTAGGAGAGACAAAGTTTGTTTTTGATAAAACCCTATAATAAATGATTTATTGATATTAATAGATATTGTAGTATCCATTAAAATAGTGAAGTCGGCTATACCAGGACGTTCCAAACACCAATTTGGTAACGGAGGCAATGACTTGAGCAAATCGGCATTGGTTATCGGTGGAGGAATCGCGGGAATCCAGGCTTCGTTGGATCTTGCAGACCGTGGCATACACGTCTACCTGGTGGACAAGGACCCCACCATTGGAGGCGTTATGTGCCGTCTGGACAAGACCTTCCCTACGAACGACTGTTCTGCGTGTATCCTCTCTCCCAAGATGGCGGACTGCGCCGGACACCCGAACATCGACGTTCTGACCTACCACGAGGTCCAGAAGGTTGAGGGTGAGGCAGGCAACTTCAAAGTGACTGTCCTGAAGAAGGCAAGGTACGTCAATCCCAAGGAGTGTACTGGATGCGGCGACTGTATCGCTAAGTGTCCTGTCAAGAACATTCCTGACAAGTACGAGTACGGACTTGTTAACAGGAAGGCAATCTACATCCCCCATGCGCAGGCGGTGCCTCGTGTCGCTATCATCGACGGGGACCGCTGTAACATGATCCAGAAGGGAAAGTGCGGTCTTTGCGCAAAGAACTGCGGAAAGGGTGCCATCCACTACGACGACAAGGACGAGACCATCACCATCGAGGTCGGATCCGTCATCGCAGCCCCTGGATTCCAGGTATGGAACGCCGCCCAGGCCACCGAGTATGGCTACGGCAGGTTCCAGAACGTCGTCACCGCTATCGAGTACGAGAGGCTCATGTGCGCCTCCGGACCTCACAGGGGACACATTGTCGTGCCCTCCAGCGGAGAGGACCCCAAGAAGATCGCTTACATCCAGTGCTGCGGATCCAGGTCCGAGAAGACTGGCTGGAAGAAGTACTGCTCGTCCGTGTGCTGCATGTACGCCGTCAAGCAGGCAATGATCACCAAGGAGCACGGAGACCTTCAGGAAGACATCTTCTTCATGGACATCAGGTCCTATGGAAAGGAGTTCGAGGCTTACATCCACAGAGGAGAGGACGAGTACGGCATCAACATGCACAGGGCCGCTCGCGTATCCAACATCGAGGAGGACCCCGAGACCAAGAAGCTCTACGTGAACTACACAGACGCCAAGGGAGAGCCCGTCTCCGCAGAGTTCGACATGGTCGTCCTCTCCGTCGGTCTCGTCCCGCCCGAGGGAGCCCAGGAGTTCGCCGATATGCTCGGAATCGAGCTGAACGAGTACGGATTCTGCAAGACCTCTGTCTTCCACCCCCTCGAGACCACCAGGCCCGGAGTGTTCGTCACCGGAGCCTTCGCGGCGCCCAAGGACATCCCGACCTCTGTCGCCGAGGCATGCGGATCCGCAGCCAAGGCCGGAAAGTGGATCGTCGACAAGGACTTCGAGCCCTGCGCACCCAAGGTCTACCCCCCTGAGAAGGATGTCGAAGGGAAGGAGCCCAGGATCGGAGTATGGGTCTGCCACTGCGGAATCAACATCGGAGCCGTCGTCGACGTCCCCGCTGTCACCGAGTACGCAAAGACCCTGCCCAACGTGGTTCTCGCCATGGAGTCCCAGTACGCATGCGCCCAGGACTGTCTGGAGTCCATCTCCCAGGCCATCCAGGAGCACGACCTGAACAGGGTCGTCGTCGCATCCTGTACCCCCAGGACCCACGAGCCCCTCTTCAGGGAGGCATGCAGGAACGGAGGTCTGAACAAGTACCTCTACAACATGGCCAACATCCGCGACCAGTGCTCCTGGATCCACATGCACGAGCACGAGGCAGCCACCAACAAGGCCAAGGACCTGCTGAGGATGGCCATCGCGAAGGCCCGTCTCCTCGAGCCTCTCGTCGGAGCCGAGATCCCCGTGACCAACGCCGCCGCCGTCATCGGTGGAGGAATCACTGGAATGTCTGCCGCCCTCGACATCGCTGCCCAGGGATACCCTGTGCACCTCGTCGAGAGGGAGGCCGAGCTCGGAGGATTCGCACGCAACTTCTTCTTCAAGGAGGATGGAGTCGCAGTGCAGGACTTCCTCGCCGAGACCATCAAGAAGGTCGAGAGCTGCAACCTGATCACCGTCCACAAGGGAGTGACCGTCAAGGACATCCCCGGATACGTCGGTAACTTCAAGCTCCAGCTCAGCGACGGAGGAGAGTTCCCCGTCGGAGCCGTCCTGTTCGCGGTCGGAGCTGCCATGTACCAGCCTACCGAGTACAACTGCGGCAGCGACCCCAAGGTCATGACCCAGATCATGGCCGAGAAGGCGATCGACGACGGATCCTTCGACAAGAAGAACGTCGTGTTCATCCAGTGCGTCGGATCCAGGAACGACAGCGTCGCGTACTGCAGCAGGGTGTGCTGCGCACAGTCCTGCAGAGAGGCTATCAAGATCAAGATGGCCGACCCGACCGCCAACGTTACCATCATCCACAAGGACATCAGGACCTACGCGTTCCGCGAGGAGCTCTACCTCAGGGCATGCCAGATGGGCGTCAAGTTCCTCAGGTACTCCGAGGGAGAGCCTCTGCCCGCATACGATGGAAACGTCGTGAAGGTCTTCGACTCCACTCTCGGAGACAACGTCGAGATCCCCGTGGACGCTCTCGTCCTCGCGGCCGGAATCGCCCCCGACAGAGAGAACAAGGAGAACCTCGCCAAGATGGTGAAGGTCCCCATCTCCAAGGACGGATTCTACTTCGAGGCCCACCAGAAGCTGAGGCCCGTCGATTTCGCCACCGAGGGAGTCTATGTGGCCGGTGCAGCCCACTGGCCCAAGTTCATGGACGAGTGTATCGCTCAGGCATCCGGAGCCGCCTCCAGGATGCTGACCGTCATCTCCAAGGACAAGATCATCTCCGACGGAATCACCGCTGTCGCCAACGTCGACCGCTGTGACGGATGCGGCGTCTGCGTAGGATGCTGCGACTACAACGCCATCACGCTCGTCGAGCAGCCCAACGGAACCTTCAAGAGCAACGTCAACGCGGGTCTCTGCAAGGGTTGCGGATGCTGTGTCGCATCCTGTCCTGCCGGTGCCATGGAGCAGAGAGGCTTCAGGAGCAAGCAGATCATCGCGGAGATCGACGCTTGCCTCGACTACCCCGTAGGAGGAGAGTGATTACGATGGCAGACTTCGAACCTAGAATCGTCACGTTCTGCTGCAACTGGTGCTCCTATGCCGGTGCCGACGGTGCCGGTGTGGCCAGGCTGCAGATGCCCACCAACTTCCGTATCATCAGGACCATGTGCTCCGCCCGTGTGGACCCCGAGTTCGTCCTCAGGGCGTTCGCCAAGGGAGCGGATGGTGTCATGGTCCTCGGATGCCACCCTGCCGACTGCCACTACATCGGCGGTAACTACAGGGCAAGGAGGAGGATCGCCCTTCTGAGGATGGTCCTCGAGCAGTACGGATTCGACCCCAAGAGGCTCAAGCTCGAGTGGGTCTCCGCATCTGAGGGAGAGAAATTCCAGACAACCATCGTGGGCTTCGTCGAGACCATCAAGGAGCTCGGACCCACCCCTCTCGTCAAGGAGGCGAACTGAATGGGATTCTTTGACAAGCTGTTCAAGAAGAATGAAAAGAAGGAGGAGCCCAAGGCTGCCGCAAAGCCTGCACCCAAGGCTGCCGCCAAGCCCGCTGAGGCGAAGCCCGCAGCACCCAAGGCGCAGGCGTCCACCGGCAACCCCGGCCCCTACGACTTCATCGTGCCCCCCGTGGCATCCCCCAACGACGACAAGATCCCTGCAGGCGTCAGGCTCGAGGCAGCTGACCTCGGACCTCTCCTACCCGGAGCACCCGCCGGCGGAAAGATCAAGCTCGCCGTCTACTGGTGCGCTGCCTGCGGAGGATGTGACGTGTCCCTTCTGGACACTCACGAGAGGCTCCTGACCATCGGTGACATGGCCGACATCGTCATGTGGCCCGTTGCCGCAGATGGGAAGGAGAAGGACATCGCCGCGATGGATGACGGGGAGATCACCGTCACCCTCATCTCCGGTGCTGTCAGGAACACCGAGAACGAGCACATGGCAAAGCTGCTCAGGCAGAAGTCCAAGATCGTGGTTTCCTATGGAACCTGCGCGGTCTTCGGAGGAAGCCCTGCACTCGCCAACCTCGTCCCCGGAGGAGCAAAGGACATCCTGGACTACGTGTACACCAAGACCCCGTCCTCTGCCAACTTCCAGAACGACTACCACAAGGATGCACCCCAGATCCCCCAGGAGAAGACCCAGGTTCCCGAGGGAGAGCTCACCATCCCCACGCTGTACGACACCGTCAAGACCCTCGATCAGGTCATCGACGTCGACTACTACGTCCCCGGATGCCCTCCCCTTCCCGAATCCATCTCCAACCTGCTCGCAGCCGTTGCCGGATTTGTCTACAACGGAGTGCCCCTCCCGCCCAAGGGAACAACCGTCGGTGTCACCACCAGGACCCTGTGCGAGGAGTGCCCCAGGCAGAAGACCGGTGCAAGGATCACCGAGCTCAAGGAGCCCTATCAGGTCGATGTTGACCCCAACGTGTGCCTGATGGAGCAGGGAATCCTGTGCCTCGGACCCGCAACCGTCGGAGGATGCGGTGCCAGGTGCACCAGGGCAGGCCAGCCCTGCCGTGGATGCTACGGACCCACCGAGGATGTCCAGGAGCAGGGAGCATCCATCTTCACCGCAGTCGCATCGCTCTTCCCCATTCTGGACGAGGACCCGACCTGTGGAGAGGACAAGATCATCGAGATCATGAGCAGCATCAAGGATCCCCTCGGATACTTCTATGCATACACGCTCGGAAAGTCCCTTATCAAGAGGGCAGTCACAGAGAAAACAGGAGGCAACTGAAATGGCCGGACCAGTCATATGGGATGAGAAGACCAAGGTCACCACGAAGCGCGTGACCGTCGACCCCATCACCCGTCTCGAGGGACACGGAAAGATCGAGATCTTCCTTGACGACAAGGGAGACGTCCAGAACGCTTACTGGCAGGTTCCCGAGCTCAGGGGATTCGAGAGATTCTGCATCGGCAGGAGGGTCACGGAGCTCAACCAGATCACCGCCAGGCTCTGCGGAGTCTGTCCCGGTGCTCACCACCTGGCAGCCACCAAGGCGATCGACGGATGCTACAACGCCAAGCCCACAGCGACCGCATACCTCATCAGGGACGCGTTCTACAACGCACACTTCGTCCACAGCCACATCGCGCACTTCTACGCACTGGCTGCGCCCGACTTCGTGTGCGGACCCGCCGCACCTGCGGCGGAGAGGAACGTCCTCGGTGTAATCGGACGCGTCGGACTCGACCTCGGAGGAGCAGTCGTCAAGGCGAGGAGGCAGGCACAGTCCATCCAGGCAATCCTGGGAGGAAAGCCCACCCACCCCCTGCTCGGTGTTCCCGGAGGAGTCTCCAAGGCAGTCTCCAAGGAAGAGCAGCAGACCATGATCGAGTACGCCGAGAACATGCTCGAGTTCGCGAAGACCTCTCTGCAGGTCTTCAAGGACGTCGTCCTGTCCAACGAGGAGTACATGAAGATCGTGCTGAACAAGGACCTGTACTACCACGAGACCTACCACATGGGACTTGTCAACGACAAGAACCAGTTCGAGGTCCACGATGGAAAGGTCAGGGTCGTTGACCAGAAGGGCAACGAGAAGGAGAAGTACGACGCGTACGACTACCTCGACCACATCGCCGAGGCCTCCGAGCCCTGGACCTACGAGAAGTTCCCCTACCTCAGGAACCCCGGATACAAGGGACTCGTCGACGGAGCCGATTCCGGTCTTTACAGGGCAAGCCCCCTGTCCAGGCTGAACACGTGTGACTCGATGCCCACCCCCATAGCCCAGGAGGCTCTGGAGGAGTACCGCGGAATCCTCAAGGACAACGGAGTGGACGGCCCCTGCCAGTTCACCCTCTGCACCCACTGGGCCAGGATCATCGAGATGGTCTGTTGCGCTGAGAAGTGCCTCGAGGATGTCAAGAACAACGACATCCTGAACGGAGACATCAAGCAGCACGACCTCGTTCCCGGAGGAAGGGGTGTCGGATGCGTCGAGGCTCCCAGAGGAACCCTCACCCACGACTACACCTGCGACGAGAACGGAATCGTCACCGCATGCAACATGGTCGTTGGAACCACCAACAACAACGGACCCATCTGCATGGATGTCGCCAAGGTCGCCAAGGGTCTCATCCACAACTTCGATGTGTCCCCCGGACTCCTCAACATGGTCGAGATGGCGTTCAGGGCCTACGATCCCTGCAACTCCTGTGCTACCCACGCACTTCCCGGTCAGATGCCGCTCACCGCGGTCATCAGGAACTCCGACGGATCCGTGTACGACACGATCTCCAGGAACTGATCGAAAACTGGGGCCTTCGGGCCCCTCCTTAAACATTATACCATGCGGTCGGGTACATCCCATCCGCAGGCGTGTACCGTCTTGCATCCCCTGTCTTATCTCGCACTGTCCGAGCGTCTTGTTCGGATCAGGAGTACTTCGCCCTGTGCTGAGGGCCCTTGCCGCCCCTGCGGTCGGTGTCCTTCCATCTGCCGGTGCGTCTGGACTCTATGAGCAGGTCGGATCTCCTTCCCAGGTCTATCCCGTCGAGGAGATACAGGTGTGCATCGTCCAGGTCGAGAAGTCCGCTGTTGAGGACGGGTCCGAGGAGGTCATCCCCTATCGTATTCACCGGGGATCCCCCGAGCATCCTGTTGAATGCCGGTATGACGATGAAGCGTTCCGGAAGGGCAGGATATCTCTCGTTGGACGATGCGCTGAAGGATCCGCGGAACCAGCATGGTTCGGTCGTCTGCCTCCCCACACCGTCCCTGAACATGACGGCAGGATGGTTGTGCGCCATTACCAGTGTCTTGCAGTCCATGACCTCCTCCGATGGCCATGTGTGGCCATGGATGAATCCGACGTCACCGATCTTCATACCGCTGGCAGGATGGATACACACATTTCCCGGAAGGAACTCCTCGATCTCCGTGTCATGGTTCCCTCTGACAAGATCTATGATATCGAAACGATGGGACAGTTCCTCGAAGAAGTCTGGGATCTCGGCATACTCCTGCTTGGTGGAACCAGGTACGGAGTCCTTCACATCGCCGATGACGACGAGTCTGTTCGCATCATCCCCTGCGGCTTCCATGACAGCATCGAGCATGTCCTCGGTCCGGGACACCAGATGGAACCCCTTCTTCCTCAGATGGGACTCCAGGCCTATGTGCAGGTCTCCGATGACCAGGGTGTAGTCGACCATCAGTGCCGGGATGCCATATACGGGCTGTATGTCTGTCATCTAAGGCCTTCCCTCAGGACATCAGGGATGGATTCGGCCACATCGGTCGCGATGAGGCCGTATGACTTGGATTGAAATGCCAATTCTCCGGCCTTTCCGCAGATGTAGGCTCCGAGACAGGCCGAATCGAACGGGGACAGACCTTTGGACAGGAGTGCCGCCACGCACCCTGCCAGGACATCTCCTGTGCCGGCACCGGTCATCGCCGCAGTCCCGTGGCGATTCGTTCTCGTGACCATGCCGTTCGTGATCGTATCGTCCGCACCCTTGAGCAATACGGTGACCCCCATCATGCGTGCGATATCCTCCGGATTCCCCCCACCGAGCCTCTCAAACTCTCCGCGGTGCGGTGTGAGGACCGCAGGGGCCGAGAGCCTGTGTCCGGACAGGGCGGTGAGGCCGTCGGCATCTATCACCATCGGCACATCGCAGTTGGATACGAATTCTCTGACAGCCTCCATCGTATCATCAGATGTTCCAAGTCCCGGACCTATGAGGACGGCATCGTAGTCCTTGGAGTTGGAGAGGAGCATCCCGACGGATGTCGTGGTGAGTCTGTCTCCGGGAAGGTCGGTGACCATCAGGACAGGGGTCATGGACGAGACCTCGGCATGGACCGATTCGGGGGAGAACAGTCTTACGATGTCCGCACCTGTGCGCAGTGCCGAGTAGGATGCCAATGCGGGAGCCCCGAAATAGGGGCCGCCTGCAATGACCATCAGTCTGCCGTTCTGTCCCTTGTGACTGTCTTTCTTCGGGATCGGGTATCTGAGCATGTCTCCCGGTCCGACATCGCGGTACGCAGCATAGGGGATGCCTATGTCGGCCACTGTGATGTGCCCGCTGTTGCTCTGGTCCATGCCCTCCTTGATGTCCATGAATGTCACAGTGCGATCGGGCACGATCGCCATGTCTGTACCCAGCCCAGAAGGGACGTCGACGGACAGGATGGGTTTTCCGGATGCGTTTGCGTCCTCTATGAATGACCTGTATGGGCCCTTCACATTGCCGGATGTACCGGTGCCCAGGGCACAGTCCGCTATCACATCACATCCGTCGATAAGGTCGCGGCTGTATTGTGAGATGTCGCATTCCAGCAACGAGTAATAGAACCTGGATTCGTCCGTATGGATCTTCGAGGGTTCGCATAACAGCGCGACACTCACTCTGGCGGGGTCCATCCCGAGTGCGGCGGCGAAGCCGTCTCCTCCGTTGTTCCCCGATCCGCATACGAAGAGGACCTTCTTGCCTTGGTACTCCTCGTCCAGTACTCTCGCTACTTCCTTCCCTGCATTGCCCATGAGGTTCCTGACAGGGATTCCGAGTGCCTCGGCGTTCCTGTCCGATACCCTGGCATCCAGGGGCGTCAGCAATCCGATCGCCTTCCCTGGTTCTCGACGAGGATCCTCCCTATCTGGGGGAGGATCTCAGTCTTGGTCAGTTTGCCCTTTTCCACCTTGACGCAACCATGTTTGGCACGGGGCATCTTGGGATAGGACATGTCCTCTCTGATCTCATATTCGAGGTCCAGGATCATGGCGCCTTTGGCAATGATGTCCAGATTCGGATTGGGGACGCATAGGCTCTTGGGAAGCCTTCTGCCCTCGGCTCTGGTGAGATTGATGTCGAAGTATTCCGGCCAGAGGGTTATCGCAACATCCGGGTCGTATGCCATGCGACGGCTTATCGCACATGTGATAATAACTCTATCGAGCAGACGCGCGAGTCCGGCGATGGAAAGGATGGAAAAATATTCCAGGTCCCCGGAAGTTCACGGGACCTGGATTTTAGTGTTTAGATGATCACTCAAGCAGCACTGCGTTGACGGCGCCGTCCTGGCCAGGCCTGGACGTGATGATAGCATCGCCGATCTCGGTGGAGATGGTGGCGCCCTTGTTCATGATGTTACGCTGGACGTAGTTGGGGTCGGACGGGTTGGACTTCACAGTGAGGATCTTGACTTTCTTCACAGTGTTGGTCTTCTTGTCGACGACGTTTGCGTACTGGGCGCTGAGCATCCCAACCTTGACACTTCCGCCGGCTCCGCGATACTGCTTCAGGGTCTGCGCACCGAGTCTGGTGAACTGCTTCTCCCTGCCGATCTCGAACTTCCTCTTCCCGTGGCTGGCGACGAGCCTGCCGCCAGTGGGCTTCCTGTTGGATTTACCCTGCCAAAGTGCCATTGTAATCAGTCCACGCCAATCCGGATACTGTATTTAAACCTTCGCGGTTGAACCCTTTCTCATCACTGTACATTCCTCATGATTAGCCCGTGTAAACCTTTGCAGAGGTGAAAAATCCGAGATTTGAAACAAGGGATGATCTTCCATTAATACCGTGAAGTGGTCCAGTGGCCATGGCCTCTACCATCAGGACAGAGATGAGGGTCTGTGACAAGTATGTCGAGGTCACGGCATCCGCCAGGGAGGACGGAGGGTTCGACATCCTCGTCGACAGTGATTGCGAAGCATTGCGGAGTTTCGCGAAGAACCTTACCGTGATATCGATGGATGACATCATGAACTTCGAGACCAGCAGGATAAACAGGGAGGAGGTCCGTGGCAACATGTCGATGATATGCCTTGCGCCGATCGCAGTGTATCAAGCGGCATGGATTGAGGCCGGCATGATGTCCAGGAGGATCTACTCCAAGACCGGATCCTGTGAGATGTCCATGAAAGGGTGATGCGGGCATGGCCCGCATCGTACGGTTCAGTGGTCCGCGGGACCTATGAGCTTCACGTCGACCTTGCCATCCGTTATGTCTATGATGGCCATCCTGCCGTCCTTTGCGGGACCGGGGTTCACGAAGGTGGTCCCGCCGGATACCACGACGCCCACCGCCTCATGGATATGTCCGGACATCGCAAGGATCGGGCGATACAGGTCGACTATGTCCTTTATGGCAGGGCTTCCGACGCTCTGTCCGGAGGGGATCTGGTCCAGGATGCCGTATGAAGGGGCATGTGTCATGAGGACCATCCCCTCCTCGCAGTTCCCGTCCAGTCCGTCATACAGGTCATCCTCCTCCAGTTCGAAGGGGGTCCCGAAGATCGTTATGTTGGACCCTCCGAGCCCCACGAACCTGTATCCGTCGATGGTCTCGGTGTTGCCGTGCATGTCCACGGCCACATCGGAGATCTTCTCGGGGAAGTCCAGCGGATCGCAGTTCCCGGGGATCGCATACACCTTGGTGTTGATCCTCGAGAGGATGTCCGCAGCATCCTCTCCGGTGCCAAAGTCGGTGACGTCCCCGAGGCATATGGCGAATTCCGCATCGTTTCTCTCGACCATGTCGTTGATCTTGTCTATTACGGACGCCTTCTGGTGAAGGTCTGTGAAGACTAGGAACCTCATGCCAACGGAATCGGGGGTGCCGTACTTAAGGGGATGCGGTAGTCCGGGCCCATCGTGGCATGGGAGGGTGTAAATCGTTTCACGGAGGTCGGGGAGAGTCACACGATGTCAGCGGTGGCCATGTCCCCGAGCAGGCGTCTGCTTCTGTCGTTCAGGGAGATGAGATTCCCCGCGCGCTTGACGATCTCCACATCGTCGTCCGTGACGGCGTCCCCATGAAGGACCTCCGTTATCCTTCTGCGGACATCCGAGGGCTCCTCGTCAAGGGATGCGGATATCAGGGCGCATTCGGACATCACGGTGCTCTGGTTCATCACGAACTCATCATCCTCCGTCCCGTCGGTGCGCCTTGCGTTCACGAACAGCTTCTGCGAGATGCTTCCCGCAGTGAGCGTGAGGTATGCCCTCTTCTGCAGGTCCGGGTTCCCGGCGGCCGCATCGGCGAGCTCACCGATCCTCAGTGAGGATATCCTGATGAACCGTGCCCCCAGCTCCATGTTCTCGTCCCTCATCCTGTACGGCAGGACGGTATGGTTCGCGATCGTTGCCGCAGCCACTCCAAGGAGGATGAATGCTATCCTCTCGAGCAGTGCGGTCTCGGCAGGCTCTGCCATGGATGCCGCGATGAGTGCGGAGACGGTGATGAACGACATCATCACATCGTACCTCTTCGGGTCCAGCACGGTGTAGATGTAGTTGATCACCAGAAGTGCGGCCGTCATCAGCATCATGTCCTCCTTCAGGACCACGGCCAATGCTATGAACGCCAGTGCGCCGACCAGTGTTCCGGTGATGCGCATGGAGGCCTTCTTCCAGGACCCTTCTATGTACGGCATGACGACGGCGATGGTGGTGTACAGTAGCCATTTGGCATTCTCGACGTCCCAGTACTGCCATATGAACGCCCAGAGGGTGAACAGCCCCGCGATTCTGAACGCGAACGAGAAAGACAGCGAGTCCCCGCGCAGGTTCTCCTTCAGGAGCGTCTTGTACCTGAACGCCTTCGGGACGGGATCCTCGGAGTACGAGTCCCCGTCGTCGATGGTGGACAGGTGCGCGAGCTTGGAATCTATCATCCTGACAAGTGTCACGGTGTCCCTGTCGGCACGGACTCCCCCGGACAGAATGCCCTTGCAGGATGAATGCAGCGAGTCGAGGTCGGAATCTCCCAATTCGAAGGATATCACTGCCCCCATGATGTCGGAAAGCTCCTTGAGCACACCCTTGTCCGGATCCTCCGTGCAGACCTTCCTGCCGAGTCCCCTCAGGCATGAGACGAGCTCCAGCAGGGTGTTGTCCCGGGGAGAGCTGTAGAATCTGTCCTTGAGACGCTCGTACATCTTCGCACCGAGATTGTCGCAGAGAGAGTCGAGCGTGGAGGGGTCTGGAACCTCTCCGCCGAGTCTGGTCTGGATGAGGCTGTCGATCTCCCTGCAGATCGCGATCAGCCCGTTGTGGCTGGTCTTCTCGCGAGTCTTGCGGTTGAACACCCAGTTCATTCCCACGATGAATACGGACCCGACGGCCAGGGCAAGGATGCGCATCGGAAGCTGTTCGGGCGTGACAGGGACCGAGAGCATGAACGCATATCCGAGGAGGAACGGGAAGTGCATCGGCGTGCTCACATCGTTCATCGTCAGATAGGCGGTGAGAAACACTAGTGTGAAGTTGACGACTGCGCCGAGCAGCGGATCGTAGAGCGAGACGAACGCACCCACCCCTAGAGATAGTGTGGATCCTAGGAGGACGATGAGGTTCCTTCCGGGTCTCACCGAGAGGTCTTTCTGCATCATCATGAGGGCCAGTACGATGATCATCACGCCTACGAGTGAATTCTCTGCACCGAATACGGATGAGAACACACCCACGAACAGACAGAGAAGGAGGAAGAACACCGTCTTTCCTGCCACTGTTTTAGCATTCATGGGAACACTAGACCGATGTCATATAAACCGCAGATGGGTGATGCTTAGATTGGATGCAAAGCATTCCGGGTTTGGCGGGGTATCGGTGCGTCCTTTCGTGTATCATGAATCTCCGATCGAGAATCAACGGGTCGCACGGATGCCGATGTTGGGATAAAATGGCGTGGAGGGAGGGATTCGAACCCCCGGGTCACATGGTGACATCAGATTAGCAGTCTGACGCCTTGCCAGGCTGGGCCACCTCCACTTCAATTGCCCTGAAACACAATTAATTATTAAAACTTGGGGAATGAAATTTGATGCAGGGGTGATGGTGTCTATTATAGGGATATAGTAATAATATAGAGATAAGGGTGGCATTATCACGTTTGTAAGCGAACGTCGGCCTGTGGTTTTCACATGGTAGGCGTCCGACATGTTGCGGTGCTTTCCAGATTGAGACCATATATCATTCAGACAGGTTATTTTGGGGAGTTGTTACATGTTTTCGTTTATTTTTCATGGTCAAAACCAGCTTTCGCATCTTTTAGAATTCATCAGAATACAAATCTATATATACAAGAGGAATGTACAGGGATTTGCGCGAGGCGCGGGGGACCTTTGAAACACAAGGTTCACTCGATCAAGTCGCGAGTGACTATCGCCGAAGAAAGGGCCTAAATCATAAGGCTTATATACTTCGTTGATATGCACGGGAATACGCGGGACTGCTAAGACAGTCCGCAATGATGGAGAATCATGATCTCC
>NZ_JBEQWH010000013.1:0-44676 GCF_047501175.1 Candidatus Methanoprimaticola sp. MG2 | reverse complement strand
CGACGATTGCGTAGAGGTCCCCGTCCATGAAGACCTCGTGACCGGGCATCTCCGACTGATAGCGGGCCATCCGCCTCATGACCTCCGACAGAGTGAGGTCGCATGTCCTGATGTCTATCAGGATCCTGTCCCTTGCAGCCATTGCGAATCCTCCTATGAGATCCCTCAGAGAGGCATGTCCTTCGCGGCATGCAGCTTCGAGACGAAGGCGGAAGTCTCCGCTTCCACGCGTTCCAGCAGTGCGGCGGATGTCCTCTGCGGCATCCAGATCATCACCGCCACGAACCCGTCCGTCGGTGCGTCCCATATCGGCTGAAGGACCTCCACGGCGAGGTCTACAGCGTCCGCTGAATGGTTGATTTCTTGCATGTTTCGCAACTCCAATCAGATTGAATCTGATTGAATGTAATTGTATTAGACTAGTATTTATATTCATTGATTCTATTGAATCTGATTGAATGTCACAGAATAAGCCCCGTCTCGGAATAACTGTTGACCAGGAACTCATCGATTGGATTGATTCTATGATAGAGAGACGTGTTTTTGCAAACAGATCACACGGTGTCGAAGCATGCATCCAATGGACAAAGGATGCATACGAGAAGGGAGAGTTGCCACCACGTTGATGGAGTTGCGAATCCATAATAATGAGTGATGGCAACCCATGATGAGTTTTCGCACCGCCATGCGCAGTGCCGTTAATCATGATTGCGGACGATAGATTTACTTCCGATCCGCAAGTTGCGCAGAAATGCCAAAGCGGGGAAATCCCTAGGCTCTGCCTGGATTTCCAGTCTGACGGCAAACCTAGAGAGACCTACCCGGCAGAAGGTGAGACAATCCTCTCGATTGCATCAGAGCGGTCCATCAGATCAACCCCTCCTCTCTCGCCAACCTGATCAATGTTGTCCTCGAGATCCCCTCGAACTGTTTCGCCAATGCGGAGTCGGAAATGTCTGGATTCTCCTACTTGATCCTGATGATCTTCTTACGCTGATAGTCAGACAGCGATTTCCCCGGACGACCGATGACCTTGCCCTGAGCGATAGCACGAGCCTGCCCATCCTTGGTCCTGTCCGATATGAGTTCTCTCTCGAACTCTGCGACGGCTGCTAGGATCGTCGTGGTGAATCTGCCGGATGCGGTGGATGTATCAATCGGTTGGTCCAGAAACTCAACTGACACCCCCCAGGATTCCAGAAGCTGCATCATCGAAGTCAGATTGATCACTGACCGGGTCATCCTGTCGAGCTTCGTCGCCATGATCCTGTGGACCTTGCCTTGTTTCGCCAGAATCATCATCCTGTCGAGTTGAGGTCTGGATGCACATGCACCGGATGCAGTGTCGATGAACTCTCCGTAGATCATGTAACCACGAGACTTCGCAGCTTCGCGGAGGCGGATGATCTGATTATCCGTTGTCTGATCCTCTGTTGAAACTCTCGCGTAGAGAGCAACGATTATTCCGCTCATGTTGAACCTCCTCGCTCATCTACATATAGCACACGCACGCACACGCACGCACACACATTTCCCCTGTTTCTGTCGGGGCCAGACATTCCGCGTTGCTTCATGTCCGCCCCGACATAGCCCTAGCTAGCGCCCCACGTTTTCTGTTGGCGTCTGAGCGCGTCGGGAAGTACGCTCAAGTTGGGCAAATGCCAGGCGGCAGATTGCACAAAATTGAGTATACTTTATAAAGCGTTCAAATATCAACGACCGAATTGGGGCCACTCACAGCAACGGTGTGTGCGTGTGCGTGCGTGTGTGCGTGTGCTATATGTTCCATCGGCTCGGGGATTGAACCCGATGTAGCCCTTGCTGCCGATGTTGATGAGAACACGATCATCACTCGCGAATTACTCTCTCGAAGTGCGAACACTTCTGTTCACAGCAGAGAATCTCCTTATTGGACCAGGTACAACGATGATGGATATCGCCACCATCTGGATCCAAAAGGGTTGGCGTGCGGAAAACCACACGCCGAGAACAATCTTTACAGAGACCTAGCATCATGCACTTGCCTCCACAATAGGCAATCTGATGTCAGACTCTGGAAAGATCATTGTCAGATCTCCGAGTTCATCTACAAATGCCTCGAGAAGGACACCTGAGATCCTGTTGAATTTCGTTTCAATCGCAATGTGTGTTTCAGATGCGACCCTCGTGATCTCAATGTCCAATCCCTGAGATGAAAACTCTCCATCCTTCCCTTCGAGGATGAAAATGGCTGCTTTGGGGGGAATCAAGCACCGTCCCTCCCGTTCGCCAATTTCCTAGTTTTTGCGTTGGGCTTCTCCTTGATTTCGACTTCCGACCACAGAAAATCGATCATCTCGCCGGTCCATTCCGCTACGTGCACGTCCTTCACAACCTTCGCATTCCTCATGGGATCGCTCCCTCTCCGTACCCTCGTTCTCCTCTCCGTCCGCTCTCGCTCACCCTTGCGTAGTACCTCGCCTCAGTGGTGCTCGCATGCCCGAGGAAGACGGCAACCTGCCTACACGTTTGTGCAGCTGACTGTGAGATATCCCTCTGAGGCCCAACTTCGCGAGACAATAGCTCAGTATCCTGGTGACGGAACGATAGCCACGATCGAAGGCTACCATGAAGTCGACACCCCCGGCCCCTAAGAAGTCCAATGCAGTGGCCGGGCCTGGGGCGATTCTACAATTCTCAACTCAGTTATGGAGATGGACTTTCATTTTTCACTGACTGTTTGAAGAAACAACATGACCGAGTCACATGATCCAGGAATTAGGAAACACACTGATTGCACGATATATCTATGTCCGATCCGCAATTTGCGCAGAAATGCCGGTAGGCGGGAAGTCCGAATCTGTCGTGACGTCTCACTTTCCCGGCAGATTCGGTACCGTCCCGGTAGGAGGTGTTTGGATCGTTGAGGTCCGCATTGAGAGCCGTGGCAACGGTTTCCGTGTGGTGATCGAGACCGACGAGGTCACGGTCACCATCGACATTCCGTAAGGAATGATCGGGTCTGATCCGCCTCAAGGAATCCGGCTCCCTCGGGAGCCGTCATACCTTCCTCGGACATTCCATACACGCGGACCGTATTTATACCCGATTCCGCAAGACCACAGGGATCGGTCCGGATGACGGTCATCATTCCGCCTCCTTGATGCTCTTCATGAAGCAGATCGTCGCGAACCTGATGAACTCGGACCTTCCGGACATCCTCATCGCATCGGCATAACGGTATCGTCACGATACTTTAAATTACGATAAACGGATTCCAAAAGTGAACACGAGGGTCGTCCCATGACGACCGTGAGATGTTTGACCAGCCGCCTCACGGCGGCTGTAAAAGGTTTTACTTCAGCAGTTCGACGATCAGCCGAATGATGCTGAGGACCAGGGTCGCCGTTTGCAAGTAGAGACTCTGGTCCTTCCTATCTTCGGACGTGCTTATCACCTCCAAGGATTCTCAGGACGGAGTCCGGCACACGGGTATAGAAGTCCTGTGCACCGGACTTCACCCTGGCGACGGTTATCAGATGGTCCACGTATTTAGCGATTATAGTGTAGACATAATGACTGAAAAACTGACTTTTTCGGGTCAGTATGTATACAGTGTATAAATTTTATATACAAGAGGTCTCGACCGTTCCGAGACCAGGGGAACAATGAAGATGAAGTTAGAACAAAGAAACCGTCCAGGTCGATTACATATGCGATCCAGATTGAGAGGTGACGAATCCCGACTCATGGTATCGACCCCGGCATCACTGCTGTAAACGTAACGTATGATGACTCCAGTCCATACTCGTATTATCACATGCTTGTCAGAATCGGATCAGTCGTGCCTTCTACGGATCATGATGTATGCCATCGTGGAAACCACGATAAATACCACAACCAGGAATCCATATATCTCACTGCCCTGATTCTCGCCCTTGCCTTCATCAATAAAAGAGATATCCCCCTCATACTCCTTCCATGAATCTGCATGAGATGCCAATGCAAACAACGATGCATCCGTATCTCTGAAGACATCTGACCCGAACTCCGGCATATCTCCATTGAATGTCACTTTTTCGAGGCTTCTGCAATCATAGAAGCACATGTTCCCGATATTCTCCAAAGTTGGGGGGAATGACACCTCCTCCAATAGAAGACACTTGCTGAACGAACTTTCACCTATCGATATCAGTCCGCTTCCGAATGTCACAGACTCCAATCTGTCACATTGATAGAATGCCATGTCCCCTATGTCCGTGACATCCGGCAGGTCGATCGAGGTAATCGCAGATCTGTAGAATGCAGATTGCCTCACCTCGGCTACCGTTCCATCGAATGAGAATTCGTTCAAAGAGGAAGTGTATCCAAAGACGCGCTCGTCTATTAGATCCACGGATCTGCCCAGAGACACAGACTCTATGGAAGAGCAGACATAGAATGCCCCGCCCCTCACATCAGTGGTTGAATCCGGTACCCTGACCTCAGTCATAGAATAGCACATACGGAATGATTCGAAACCAAGGAAACGGACCCCGTGGAGATCCACATTCTGAAGCTTTGCACACTCCCTGAAAGCCTCATCACATACAACCTCGATGGACCCAGGGATATTGGCGTCGACCATCTTGTCACACAGATAGAATGCACGCACCCCTATTACGCGTATGGAATCGGGCATGTAGACCAAGGTCACGTCGGCCCCATAGAACGCCCTGTCCCCTATGCGCGTTACCGTATGCTTGGAACCGTCCCATTCCACGTGTTCTGGGATCATGACCTCTGTCCCTGAAACATGAGAGAGGACTGTCGCCTCTCCGGAGATCACCGTGAAGGAGACCTTTCCACTACCGGAATCCACAGTCTTCACATCCAGCAGGTCGATTCCATTCCACCCCCGTGCACCATCGAGCGCGGAAACCCTGTGGCCCCCGAGATCCTCCAGACCTTGCGGACGGTCTCCGAGGAACACCACCTCTTCGATCGACGTGCCCTGAAATGGGCTCGCGCTCATGACCTCCACCGTCGCCGGAATAACGAGAATGTCCACATCCAGACCGTCGAACGCCCCCTCGGATATGATTCTCAGAGGATACCCCTCTATGGCCGCCTGAACGTAGAGAATATCAGCATCAGAACGTACAGATATCAACTCCGAGCTGTAATCGGCGGAAGTGGAACCGCTTGTCCTATAGCCATATGTCGCATCGTACGATTCGTACTCCGAGGAGCCATCCGTTGATGCATCGCATGACGCGACAGCCGGCAGCAAAATGATGCAGATGATTATCAGAATCATTATGGGGTGACGGGTCATCGGAGCCTCGGCTTCCTACTACCATCGAATTCCCGTACGAGATCCATTACTAGGAATAGGGGTAACTTCTCGCGGATGCACAGCTCTATGCACCCCATACCACTCCTGTAATCGTCATAGATGCGTTTTGCGCGATAGTCATCATCGATCTCCACGAACTTGTCGCTGATGAACGTTCTGCAAACCTTTGACTCACGCCATTTGGTGGTACGACAGTTTGGACATCTGACCGGAAGGGAATCGATCTTCTTTGTGAGCCATCTGTATCCGCACTTGTTGCACACACACTCGGAAGCAGGTTCCCTCCACCTCCTTGAACTACATTTGGGACACTTTATCGGATTGGCGGTCCTCGTCTCCCAGTCGTATCCGCACTGGTTGCAGTGCTTGAGGATGCCTGTACTCTGATCGTCTGGACCTTTCAGACGGTTTGTGTAGAAACGCCCGCCGCAATACGGGCATGTGCATGCCGCCTTGGAGTCCTTGACACTCCTGCGCCTTGTCGAACCGCTCCGCTTCCGTGTTCCCCCTCCCCCTTCCATATTCCCGAACGGGTCTGTGATGTTCGAAGCTTTGGCGATCATGGCCACCACACTGGAATAATCATCCAATTGTCTATAAAGTAGTTTATGTGGATTTATATGGATATAAATGGAAAAATAATGGATGTATATTCCAAATAAATGATTGCTCGAGAACAGAACAAAAACCACATATCGCCCCCTGAATCAGTAATAATCGAATGGGTTCTCAACAAAGACAGAATCATCGACGACAACACCTGACTCGACATAGGCATCCATTATCCTGTCAAAGGCACGCCGCACATCCTGATACTCCATCCCGAAACACAACGCGATGGCTTCCGGACCCATCCCTGTGAAATGGATCGCCAGTATGTTGGCATCACCCGGATCCAGTCCCAGTCTCTTCATCAAATAATCCGTAATCTTCAGATAATCGCTCCTGTGATTCATCATGTCCTCTGCGATCTTGGAGAAAATTGGCGAACGGGAGGGGTTTGAGAACCTCTCAGCCAGCTCGGTCGCATTGCATCCGAACTCTGAACACACATCCTGAAAGTAACGGGTGGCGACCGGGATCTCGTCCACCCAGAGATATATGAAAGCCATATTGTCACGATAGACATACCTGAGTACGGAGTTGCCGGACGACCATATATCGAAGCTCTCCGACACCTGGTCCGCAACGCATGTGCAACGCGGACACGGCGTAGAGATGCTATCTGGCGATGTCCATTCCTTACCGCAGAAACTACATCTGTGATCACTGAAATTGGTCCTCCTATTGCAGCGGGGACAGCTCTGGCTTCCTACGAATCTGGAAACGAAGCTGAGCCCGCACTCGTTGCAGTGTGTGATCTTCGGAGTGACGTTCCATTTGAGAGAGTGACATTTGGGACACTTCTTGACATCATCGGAAGTACGATTCGATCTGAGGACCCATTTGTATCCGCATACCTTGCATTGGACCTTGTTCTGGGGAACATTCCATCTCGAGGAACGGCATTTGGGACAGCGGGCAGGATCGTTACTTCCAGCCACCCACACATGCCCACATGCGTGACACGTCAACCTTCTGGTCGGGTCGTTCCACTGCTTCGACCTGCAGAGAGGACAACGTGTAGGCATCGTTGCGGAGCGAGGGAACCAATCGTACTCGCAACGGTTGCAGTGGAGCTTCGTCAATACCTGCACGCCCCGCACACCTTTACCACACGACGGACAGCATTGCTTGGAATCGGTGAGGGTCCAGGTCATTCCGCAACTGCACCGGATCTGTCTCTCCTCTGGAACATCCCAACGGGATGACCTGCAGCGCGGACATCTTTTGGGCATAGCCTCTCCACGGAGGTTCCAATAGTGTCCGCATCTGTAACAGTAAGCCGAAGACTCCTCCACAGAATGGGTGTCACGAAGACATTGACCGCCCTCCGACACTTCGATGTGTGTCAGATGGATCCCTCGATGTACTTCTTTGGTAGGACGTATATCTCGCCGTCCGCATCCAGTCCCACACGGGAATCGACCTCATAGACGTCACGGATCAGATCCTCTGTGATGACCTCCCTCGGATCCCCGATGGTGACGATCCTCCCCTCCTTCATTATGATGCAGGTATCGCAGTAGCGTGCCATGAGAGATATGTCGTGTTCCGCAACAAGGACGGTCATGTCAGTCAAGGACATCTTGCGGAGATATTCCATCACCTGTAGCTTATACTTCATATCCAGATGGGCTGTCGGTTCATCCACGAGCATCAGTTTCGGTTCCTGGACATATGCCTTGGCGATCAATGCGCGTTGACGTTCGCCCGATGAGCAGAGGGACAGCTGACGATTACGTATCCCGTCCAACCCGAAGGTCCTTAGAGCTTCACGTGTGATGCGTTCGTCCTCCGGGGTCTCCCACCACAGACGATCGACGAACGGGTACCTTCCGAGAACGACCATGTCCATGACCGACATGCTGAACGTCGAACCGAGCTCGGCCGGAACCGTTGCCACCAATTTGGCCACTTCGGCAGGTTTCAGATCGGCTATGCTGTGCCCATCCACCTCCACACTTCCCCGGGTCGGAGTATATATCTTGCTGATGCACCGCATCATGGTGGACTTTCCACATCCATTGGGTCCGATCAATCCTACGAGCTTCCCCTTTCCGATGGATAGGCTCACACCATCCAGAGCATGGAATCCATCGAACTCTATCCCGAGACCCTCGATCGAAAGGAGATCATCCGTCATATTCGCGCCCCCTCCTCATGAGCATGTATGCGAAGACCGGAGTCCCGATCATCGCGGTTATCGCTCCAACGGGGAGCTCCAGGGGAGACATCACCGTCCTTGCGATGAGGTCCGAGAACAGCATGAGCATCGCCCCGAGCGCGACAGATGCGGGCATGATGAGCCTGTGATCGCTACCTAAAGCCATTCTGCAAGCATGAGGTACGACGAGTCCCACGAAACCGATGATCCCGACGAATGCCACGCACACTGCAGTGAGGACGGAAGCGATGATCATCATCGACCTCTTGAACAGCCTCACATTGAGTCCCAGTTGTTTCGCCTGCTCCTCTCCCATCGAGAACAGGTTGAACTCCCTCGCCCAGACCAATGCGACCAATGCTATCCCCATGGCCGGCACGAATACCAGCCATGCGTTCTCCCATGTTATCTGGCTGAACGAACCGTAGAGCCACCACATGGAATCCGTCAGATTCCCCTTGTCCAATGTCAGGAACACCGTCTGTACCGATGAGAATGCGAATCCGACGATGACACCCGCCAGTATGTAATTAGTCGTGGACCCTCCGGAACCTTCGGCCACGCCCATCGTGATAGCGAATGCCACGAGTCCACCGATGATGGCTGCGACAGGTATTATGTACAGTGAATTTGCAGCTATGAACGGGATGGACATGCCTGCCGCAGAAACAGCGATGGCGAGACATCCGGCACCGGATGACACTCCGGTGATGTATGGGTCGACCAACGGATTCCTGATTATCGCCTGGAACATGCATCCTGCAATGGCGAGACCGGCACCGACAGCTATCGCCGCGATTGTCCTGGGAAGCCTGGAATAATAGATGTAGTTCTCAACGGGGTCAAGGTTCTGCCCTCCGTTCTGGATCGATGATATCAGGGCAGATATCGCATCGCTGATGGGGATGATTCCTCCAGATGATATGGATATGGAGATGAGGAACGCCACTGCCGACATGAGGACTCCGAACACCACTATGACCTTGAACCGCCTCTTCTTACGGGCGATCTCGCTGATATCGTCATCCTCCGAATACTCCATGTCCTTCTTGAGGCCACGAGCGCCCCTCATAAGCCAGCTCTTCTTCGATTTATCCATCATATGACCTCAATAGTATCTGTAAAGCAATGCGATGGCCAGAATCGCCAAAGCGACCACCGCCAACCACGACCAGTGTTTGAATCCCGGAGAGTCGATCGTGATCTCACCGGAATCGTTCCATGCCTTCCCCTGAACATCCGAGATGCAGTATACTGCACCGTAATCGTTTCCCGTGTAGATCTTGCCCCCGATGACCGTGGCCGCGACCATCGACCATGAGTCCTTCGAAAACGGTTCCAACCTTACTTTCCATTCCTGGGAGCCGTCAACGGCAGAGTATGCGGCGACCCCTCCACCATTGGGGTATTTGGTGCCGTTGCTATAATCGACGAGATACACGAGTCCGTCCGCCAATGTCGGAGTAGCCTTGATCGTGTTGTTGAGAGGTGTGCACCAGATCACATCACCGTTGAAATCGAACTTGTACAACCCGGACACGACGTCCATCGTTCCCCCGCCGACCATGTTCAGTGAGTCATCCCCTCCGGGGACCGTCCCGACGTAACAGATGAAACCGTCCCCATCCACCACCGGGCCACCCATGCGGAAACTGTGCTTCCAGTAATACTCGGAGCCATCGGGACCCGTACCGGTCGTCTGGTCGACGCATACCCCGAACCCGACCGTGGGATCCATGCTCCCGTCGGAACATGTGACGATCATACGCCCATCGGGAAGGGGTGTGAAACCTGTCACGGACCCTGGGGTGCCGGGGGCATTGTCATTGCTCTCACGGAGATCTATGATCCTCTGGGTCCAGATCATCTCGCCCGTCGACGCGTTGACCGCATACGCGTAACCCTCGTAGCTTCCAAGGAACAACGTGCGAACACCGTCGACATCGTAGATCACGGGTGCGTGATAGTAGAAGCATCCCTTGGTACCAGTGTACTTCCCATCGGATACGGTCGCCGGAGGGTCGTATTCCCATAGGTTCACCAGCCTTGATGTGCGCTCCGATCCGATGCCCGAGGTCTCTATGCAATACGCCTCGATCTTCCCGTCGCTTGTTCCGAAATAGATCGCCCCGGAATCATATACCGGTGATGTGCCTCCGGTGAAGAACGTCCTCCCATCCCATATGACATCCGCATCCGAGTCCATCGGATACTCGTCCTCTAAGGTGACCGTGTCGTACAGTGTGCCTGTGAACCTGTCGAAGAGATACACGTCCCAACAGGTGGAAGTGACGACGAGCATGTCTCCGACGACTAGCGGAGAGGTCACCTCATACCCCTGACCGTACCTCATCATGAAGCTCCAGACCTCTTTGCCTGTGTAACGATCCAGACAATACACCCACGGCATCCTGTCGGATCCGCTGGCACCATAGGTTCCGCCTGTCGTGTGATACAGAAGATCTCCAGCGACGATTATCGACGAATCCACATATCCCGTCGAATAGGTGTTGTACCATTCCAGAGGGGTGGCGGGAGTCTCGGTCCCGTAGGAGTCGGATATCCCCGAGCAGGAGGAGTCCCCTCTGACGGATGTCCACGCATACTGCTCATCCGGAGTCTCGACCGGGACGATGGAATCCGGATAGAATCCGATGGCGAAGGCCGAAGAGACGGACTCCGCGTATCCATCGGATGCAGTCCATGCAACTCCCGTCCAGACATACAGGTTCCATTGACAGGGCTGAGTTCCGACACAATGGTTCTCCATCCCGCCGATGGAGACGAAACGACCGTCGGACTCCGCGTGAGGGATGTCTGAGCCATCAAGCACGGCGACCGTCGCCTCATAGTACGTGGGGCCGTCTGCATGCATCCAAACGGTATTCCCGTTCCCATAGTCCAAGAGCATATTGTTGTCGGCATCGTCCGCATCCGAAGGGAAGGCGAACATGCCTATCGCCAGAAGCGCGGCGACCACGATGAGTGCTATCCTTCTCATATTACGCCTCCGGCTGATATCTCAGATACTGCTGGTAGTCGTCCCCGAAGTACATTGGAACGAGGTCCATGGGATCACGCTGGAGGAATGCCTCGGGATTGAGTATCTTGCAGATCAGTTCGACAGCCTCGGATAATCTCGGCCCAGGACGTTGAAGGATGTCTCCTGCATCCCCGGAGAACACGAACACCTGACCCTCGGCATACGCCGGCGTCTGCTTCCACAAAGGATCCAGACGGTCGAGGATATCGCGATATTGCTCTTCGGAGGTGACTTCCGTGGCAGATATCACGATGATCACCTGTGGCTGCTTTGCATAGATCTGCTCCTTGGAGACCATGAACCAACTGGAGGACTGGGATTCGAATATGTTCCTGCCCCCCGACGAGGCTATGATGTCCGTCATGAATGTGTTAGACCCCGCTGTCCAGGGGGACGGGTCCGGGGAAAGTGCCGCGAACACCCTCTTGTTGGTCATCCCGGCAATTCCGGAGGAGACGTCTATGCTGTGTCTCAGCTCCCTTATCGTATCGTTCGCACTGTCCGAGCTTCCGAGCGCGGATGCTGCGATCCATATGTTCGCATACAGGGTCTCGATATCCGAACCGTCATAGAGGACCACACAGTCGATCCCCGACTTACGGAGCTTGTCGGCCATGGACAGATGCTCTCCCGTCCCACCCTCGCAGAAAACGATGTCCGGGGCCAGACGGACGATGTACTCGTAGTTGGGGTCCGTATAACCGCCCGTTATTGCTATGGTCCCATCGTTCTGACGCTCGGTGACCTCGTGCGGGTAATTGCTGTAAAGGTCCGTCCCTATTATGTGATCCAGACCGCCGACCGCGCACAAAGTCTCTGTGACAGACGGCGCCAGGGACACGATCCTCAGATCCTCTCCCGTCTTGACCGAGACACCTTCCTTGGCATAACTGTAGTATTCGAATCCGGTGCAATCGGTTCCCGGAACCACCGTATCAGGCCCGGATGCCCTTGCGAAGCACAGGATACGATGATCGGGTGAGACCATCCCGTTAGGATCTGTTTCGGTCCATGCCCCCGATGGATCCAGGGCATACATGGCCCATGATATCCCCTCTAGATTGGACTGGCCGTTCACGGAGTACACTCCGCCGTCGCTCTTGAAGAGGACCTCGTACCCCGCGATACGGCATGCGGACCTTAGTGCATCATATCCGTTCGAACCTTCCTCGAAGGTCATCTCGATCCAGTCGACATCCCAATATCCGAAATCGATCATCATGCCCTGTGCCTGATCGCGCTCGGACTGGGTTGAACCGACGGAGGAGGCGATGATGACGGTCGTAACGATGACCGCCACCGTTATTATCAGCTTCTTCCCGATATGGTTCAGATCATCGCCTCCCTGGTGGTTTCAAGCCTTGTTCCTCTTGAGAAGGACCACTGCGACGATTCCCAACAGAACCACCGCCGCCACGACACCTATGGCCACCATCGATCCGGAATCGTCTCCGGGCTGATCCGGCAGGGGAGCATCCGAGGTTCCGATGAAATACTCGGAGAAATGGTCTGTGACGAACGTCGCCATCCCCGTCTCCGGATCGTACGTGCAGTCTATGGCCGTTAGCGTCCCGTCATCTGCGAGATGGAATGCCTTGATCCCCTTGGTCTCCCCCTCATACGGGAGGGAGACTGTCACATCCCCTCCGAACTTGCTGATGCTGCCATTGGAGACGGACAGGGAATAGACCGTGGCACCATCGGCCGCTGCCTTCTGGGCCTCGTTGAGGTCTGCATATCCGATCGATATGGGGATCCCATTGTAGAACAGGGTCTCGTTGTACTTCTCGGCGATGGTCTTCACGGCGTCTGTGGAGAAGGTTACGTCTCCGACACGGGTCTTCACATTGAAATCGAAGTCCGCATCAACCAAGGCGAGGAGTTGGTTCTTGGTAACACTGACTATGTACTCCGTATCATCGATACCGGTAAGGTCTATGACCCTGAGCTTCTCGGCGAGCTCCTTCACGTCATCGACCACCGTGACCTGACATGATGCCAGGACGTCGTCTATGTATGCAGTGACTATTGCGGTACCTTCTTTCAGAGCCTTTACGGTCCCCCCGCTGACGGATACCACATCAGGCCCGGACGATACTGCCCACTTGACCCGTCCTGATTCGGAGGACGGCTCGACATCGACGGAGATCGTTATCCCATCTCCCTTCTGAAGTATGACTGCGGAACATGATATCGTCAGGGTTCCATCGAACTCCCCCTCTGCAGCAACGGTGACTTCGCAAGATGCGGTGAATCCTCCATCGGAAGCCTTCGCCGTCACGGTCGCCGTCCCAGGTCCGACAGCTGTCACCTCTCCGCCTTCGACCGTCACGACGTCCGTGTCACTAGGTGTCCATGTCAGTCCGCGGTCCGTCGCGTTGGACGGCGAGAATGTGCATGTCAGAGTGCCTGAACCCCCCTCCTTGAGCTTCATAGATGTGTTGGAAAGGGCTATGGACTGAACTGGGACCGTCTTCGATGTCACATTGATCCTCACAGAGTCCGTGAACCCTCCGTCGGCCGTCTTCACGGTGACGGTCGCCGTACCCTCTGCCTTCCCATAGACCGTCCCATCCGAGGATACGGTCAATACGGAGCTGTCACTGGATGCCCAGGACACCGCCTTGTTCATCGCGTCGGAGGGACTCACGGATGCCCGAAGTTGCGCGGACTTCCCGACCCCGAGGTCGGAAGGAGCATTACTGATGGATACCCCGGTAACGGGAACGTTCTCGCGTGGGACCTCCTTGAACTGAGCATGGACAGTGATGTTGCTTATGATCTCCATCCCGTCCAGATCCCTGTCCCAGCCGATGAATTCGTAATCAGTCGTATCGGTGGAGGTCTTCTTGGATGTGGTCGGAGCACTCACGGTTCCGAAGTAGTCGACCTTCTGCTTCGTCTCCTTGCCGTCACCGTCGATGAACGTGACTGTGCATCCCCCCGTCATGAGGGACTTGGGACAGGAGCTCGGCAGGACCTTGGGTCCCATATTGTCCGCCTGGTCCTCCTTAGTCACCTGTCTGACGAATCCGTAGTACTTGCAGACGCCCGGATCATAGTGCCCCAGGGTCTCACTGAACATCCACTTCCCGGATTCGTAATGGTACTGGGACCAATACCTGTAATCACCGTTACCGAGATTTATGTCGACCAGTCCCATGAAAGAGAACAGCCACCCTATGTAGTCGAGGTTCGTCTCCCCGTCCTTCACACCGTCGGACATGTTCAGCTCGAGGCCGTACTTGTCGCAGGCATCTTTGAAAGCCCATGCGGCATTGCTTCCAGTCCCGGAGATCCAGAAGCCCTTCTCCCTCTGTTCCTGATCGAAGAACTCCGTCACATCGGTACCGTTGTTGACGTCCTCCGGGGAGTTGAAGACTATGTAGAAGTAGGCCACGGAGGTGGGCTGGAAGTCCGGTACGGTGTACCCGACCGAATCGCCCGATGTCCGGGTGGCATAATGAACATAATATGAGGTACCGCTGACGAAACTCGCGTCACCGGTCTTGGTCATGTATGTGACCTTCCATCCCTCGGGAGGGACCCACTGGTATATCATCCACGTATGATCCTTGTCGGAGGTCTTCCCATCGACCGATTTGATCGTACCATTCGCATTCTTCTCTACAGAATGGCCTCCGTTGCTCAATGCCCCGACAATGATGTTCTCCACGGTCGAACCGCTCCCACTATACTCGACATCACCGTCGATGAACACGCGCGCGGAGCCGGAAGCAGCGTCCGAGTCGTCTTCCACGACAGTGAGGACGAACGTCACGAGAACGACGACCATCATCACTGCTACTGCTCTTCTGACAGCGGTCATGATTATCGGAGATACAGATTTCCGAGACGGGGTTTAATAGGCTGACGGCTCGGGTTGGTTCTACCTGGTCATAGGTTACGACATATCGGCCGTAGCACCCATACGTCATTTCATGGACGATTATGATCGGCCGGATGTCAGAATGATGAAAGGAGGCCCATCCTCCCTGAGGACGGGCCAGTTTAACATCGTTTCAAGGGGGCGGGTCCCGATGGGCCCGCCTTTTGCCGAGGCCTCAGTCGGAACGCCTGCGACCTCCAAAGGTCCTGTCGTATATCATGACCGCAAGCATTCCCGCGAGAAGCACTGCGATGACGCATCCGATGATCTCGATGGTGCTCATCCCTCCCGAGGAATCGGCATCGGACTTCTCGGACAATCCGATGAAATAGTACGACAGATGGGTGGTGCGGAAGGTGAACTCCCCGGAATCGGAGTCGTAGCTTCCTCCCATGCCCGTGATCTTCCCGCTGTCATCAAGGTAGTAGGCCGTGAGGTCCGATGGGCTCTCGCCGCTTCCGAGGGTGTACGGGAGGGTGATGTCCATCGTTCCTCCGAGTGCGGACACCGCCTTCCCTCCAACGGACATGGTGATGCTGTAGACCGTCCTGCCTCCTGCGGAGGTAGCCTGGTCAGGCGTCATCACTCCCACATCGACGGTGGACGTGTCCACCTTTATGTCTCCGCCGATCCCGACCAGGTTCTCGATGGTCTCCGACGATACCGAGAGGGCACCGAGGTTGGTCCTGACCTTGAGGGTCATGGAACCGTCGTCGATGAGCTTCCCCAGGGATTCGGAGGGTAGCACCACGCTGACCGGCATCTCGGAATCGTCTGTGCGGGCATCGAGTTCGGCCTCGAAGTCCACCTCCAAACCAATCATCTCGGACACGGCGGAGATCTGGACGGCGAGGGCATCCATCGCGGCAGGGGTGACCTTGACGTTCTGGATCCCTCCGGAGACGGACAACGATGCTGTCAGACGGACGTCCGTCGCATGAGTGGTCTTGCCGGAACCGTCGACTGTCTCGGTGTACTCCACCTTCACCCCGGTCTTGGTGTCCTCGGCCACGACCTTCGTCGTGGAACCGGTGACGTTTCCGTCGACATCGGTCTTGGTCACGGACTCCCTCTTCACGGTTGAGGTCTCGGAGAGAATGGTCTCCGACGTCTCGATCGTGGTCTTGGTACCGTCCTCCTCGGTCTTCACGTCCACTGTGACGTCTGTCACCACGATTGTGCACGTGTCCTCGAGCTGTGTCCCGCTTGCCGTGACGGTGATCACCGCGGTCCCGGCCTTCAGTGCCTTGACGACACCGGAGGACGAGACGGAGGCGACCGAGGGGTCGCTGCTCTTGAACACGAGCTTCGCCCCGACAGGCTCTGTGACCGCGTTGAGGGTCAGGGTGTCCCCCTTATTCAGATAGCTCGTCTCGTCCCCGACGAAGGAGACGGACGTTGCCAACGGGACGACCTTCACGTCACACGTCTCGGTGACCGATCCGTCCTTCGTGGAGACGGTGATCACCGCGGTCCCGGCGGAGATCCCTGTGACCACACCGGAGGACGAGACGGACGCCACCGCGGGATTGCTTGAAGTCCACAACAAGGTCTTGTCCGCAGCGTTGTCCGGGGACACCGTCGCCTTGAGGGCGTACGCCTCGCCCACCTTGAGTGAGAGGGAGTAGTCCTCGAGCTCGATGTCGGTGACCTTGATGCTGACGACCTGGATGACGACTGTCCCGGTCATTCCGCTCCCGTCCTTGGCGGTCGCGGTGATGACCGCATACCCCTCGGACAAGGCGGTGACCTTTCCGTTGGCATCGACCGTGGCCACGGCCGTGTTGCCGGAGGACCAGGAGACATCGGTCCCGACCGGGTCCGTGACAGCCTTCAGAGTGACACTCCTCCCGGACTGGATCGGAGACCCGTACCCGGAGATGCTGATGGACTCCACTCCCTTGACCGAGACGAGGAACTCGGAGGTGACGCCGTTGGGTGCGGCGACCGTGATGACCGCGGTCCCAGCGGAGACCGCCGTGAAAGTCCCATCCTTATCGATGGATACGACGTTCGGACTTTCAGACACGTACGTGGAACTGCCCGTGACGACCTCTCCGCTCTCCTCATACGACACGGAGACCGAACTGCTGTCCCCGACCCCCAGGTTGACGTCCTCGGGTTCGACCAGGACACTCAGCGCGGGGACGGTGATGGTGAATATCTCCTTCTTGTCTATGGTGGAACTGCCCGTGACCGTTATGTCGACGGTACCCGGCCTGAGAGCCTTGAGGGTCCAGCTGTTGCCGGTGACGGTTACCTCCACTACCTTCGGATTGCTGGAGACGACGGATACGACTCCCGACCCCTCCGGGTAGATGGTGACCTCGACGACCTCGGACTCGCCATACCTGAGGGTGATGGAGTCCAGGTCCGACACATCCCCTCCGCCATAACGCACCTCCATATCGACTATGGAGACGTTATTCTTCACCCAGACCGCGGTCAGGACCGTCTGTCCAGTGATGATGTACATCTCACCAGGCTTGAACACGGTAGTCCCATCGGACCATCCGATCAGCGAGAAGTCATTCAATCTGTCATTGAGGGGTGTGCTATTCTCAGACCCTGTTCCCTCGGATCCATCTTCGGAGCCCTCACTTGGTTCTTCATACTTGGGGTTCGGAAGTTCGATCAGTTCGCCGATGGAACCCTGCTTAATCTCGTTGTCGACGCCTTCAACGTCATAGTCGAAGATCACCTTCACCTCCGTGAATGCGGTCCCATCCATCATCGTGATGTTGGACATGATATCGAGCGTCGTCGTCTGCGTGACATACACCATGCATGACACGGACGTGCTCTTCCCGTTCGAATCCGTCACGGTAGCGGTTATCAGGGCCTGTCCGAGCGTATGCGCGGTCACGGTCCCATCCACGCTCACGGATGCCACGTTGGATGCCGTGGAGGACCACTTGACGGCACCTCCGAGACTGTTAGTCACTGTCAGGACGTGTGTGCTCGCAGACTCGTCCAGGGACTCCGCATGAAGGTATATGCGGTCATCACTGATGCTCAGGCCACCAGACCCCTTCACGCCCCTGTCGGAACCGTTGCTCCCGTACCAGACCTTGTCCGGATCTATATCGTCCCCAGAGCTTACTGTTGTGAGATAGAATCCTCTCGTCTTGGAGAAATCCTCGACAAGATCATTTCCATCGAATATGGAGGTCAACTGACCGCTCTCATCCAGCATGTAGACATAGTACTGATTCTTACCGACCGTCAACATGCCATTATCTCCGAAGCTAGCATTCTTGACGTTGAATGCATCCTCGAATGCCTTCAGGAACGCATCCTGGGAATCCCTATCGACGGCGAATCCCTCTCTGACGGTCGCATTGGACCCCGTATCCTCCAGGAAGTAGTACGTTCCCGAGAGTCTCGGAGACCCGTAGCTGTAGACCTTCCCCGAATCGTTGTAGAATATCAGCTGACCGTCCGTTCCCACACGGACCGCCTGGGAACCGAATCCCGGGTCCAGGGACTTGATGGACGGGACATCCTCGAGATCCCACTTGCCATTGACGCAGTTGTCTGTGAAGATGTACAGGTACTGGTCGGAGGAATAGTTCAACAGGTAGATGTAGACGCTGCCGTTCATCCCGTCGCCCTTCCCGGAAAGGTAGTATGTGGATGCCACCAGGCTACCGTGGGACGATATGGATTGGATCTCTTCGACGAACTTGGGGGTCCCATCCTCCAAGATGTCGTATACCTGGAAGTATGCCTTGGTGGAGTTCGAGACGGTGACGTTCACGTAGGCGCGGTCGTTCTGGATCACCAATGCCGAGGTGAGGCTGTCGCGGGTGTTGGAGTGAGCGAGGCTGACCGTCTTCAGATCACCTATTGTGGTTCCGTTCACGTCCATGTATGCTATCGTCGAGCTGCCGGAGACGGATGATGTTCCGAATAGACCCACGGTATAGGCGGTCATGTAGAGATGACCTTTGTAGAGAGTCAGCCATCCATCGTCCAGGTAATAGCCGGTCAATCCCGTGAGCTGCTTCTTATCATACTTGCCATCATCGAAGTCCAGAGCATTGATGTAAATGACCGAACCTTCGGTCGAGATGTAGTACATTACATTCTCTGATTCGTCGATAACTGCCTTCGATGTCGTTCCGTAGAGGTACTGGTTCGGATTGACCTTCTTGGTTTCATATTCCCACAGGTTCTTCATGACCCCGTTTTCCAACTCAGCAGGGGACATCTTCCAAACCGTTCCCGAATCAGAACTGATACTGTTTCCAATTGCATAGAAGAAACCATCGCTCCAAACGACGTACTTGATACCATCGGACATTGAGCAGACATAGTTCAGATCCGTATCGTAGACCTTGTGTGATGTGTAGTCGACGATGTATCCTCCAGCATATCCCAAATAGTGATAGAAATCCGTGGTGGATGAATAGGTGACGACGGTATCGATTAACGATCCGGTCATGGAATCCAACTTGTAGATCGCGTTGTTGGCCTGAATGAAGACATGATTATCCACTATCAACGGAACACTGGGCATTCCGCTCCAGACCATTCCGCTCTGTGTCACGGATCCACCATCCCAGAACCACATCCTCAGCAGTTCCTCGCTTGGCACGGGAGTCTTCTGTTCGACCACGTATGTAAGGTCTGTTGATGACGAGACATATTCCACTTCGGGAACCAGACACACATATCCGCTAACATTGGTTATTGTTACAACATTGCCCTGCTGAGTGTATTCCATCCCAACATCAGCTGAAAATCCTGATAAGGAATAGCCGATGCGTGGAATGAAGCATAGGACGATGTCCTCACCTGATACGAACGTACCGCCTTCGTAGATCTCTCCTTTCTCATCCCCGTTCATCCGATAGAAGGTCCCCGCTTCAGAGTTCACATCGAGATAGTCACCAAGTGAGGCCCACTTAGCATACAGTACGATGTTTTGACCTTCGATCAGACACTGATCATACTCCTTCGTGAGTTTCTTGTCGATGAACCATCCGACAAGGGCATATCCAGGTCTGGATGGTTCCGGCAACACAGATTTGAGGATGGAGTGACCGATGGGCACCATAATATCAGAAACGATGATATTACATCCAGAATCGAAAGAAACAATAGCCCACTCGTCTTCATCATTGCCCCAGTTCTCAGTTATGTTGAGAATGTGATCAACTGATGAGTCTTCCAGAGTGTAGGTGCCGTTATCGGATTGTAATTCGTCATCTCCATCCATTACAGTGAGATCCGAGGGCGTATGACGATCATCTGTAACTATGGTGAATGTATTGCCATTCACATTTACAACGACGCCATTCAGTTTTGTGACAACATAGACGTTATCCGCACCGTCGGCAGCATTCACGATTCCATAGTCTTCATGATAATGGATGTATCCGTCAGTGTTCGAGAAACCATCCTTCATTTCTTTTGAAATGTATGTGCTTTCGCGCCCTGCAGGAAGATTATTCTCCACAATACCTTTCGAATCCAGATAGTAGGCTGCCTTCTTGCAGTCGGATGCGATTACCCCCTGAACCGTTGCAGTCTCGGAGACTATGATAACCTTGTCCAGATAATGGGCCCCGGAGATCGCATTCTTGGATATGGTCAAAGCCTGCGCAACAAGCTCCACAGTCCTCAGATAATTAGTTCCCTTGAGCGAACTGACATTATGTGAGAAGAATGCAAAGCTCGGAACAGTCAAATCGCCAGTACATTTGAGAGTTACATTCCTAATATTGGCTGTTGACCCAGACAAAATGACATCCTTGGCCATCACGACTACGTTTTCGAAAACCCTTGGAGATTCTTCCGCATCAGAGAAAGCATTCAAGTTGAGTTCAACAGTCTTGTTCTCTGAATCGATTCTCAGATCCTTTATACTGCTGCATCCGTAGAATGCATTAGCTGCCACAGATGTCGTGCCTTTCAAACACAGATCCGATACTGCAACACCCTGGAACGCATAGCTACCGACAGAATCGACTTCCAAAGTCAATTCTCCGTTCTCTGCTATAGCCCGTGGAACGGATATTACCTTCTCACTTGTTGTGCGTAAAACTCCGTCGCTCTTACTCGAGAACTTTGAATTAGGGGAATCCACAGTCACCTTCTCCAAACTGGGAATGACGGAAAGGGCATTCCTGGCCTCGGAGCATAACGGATCCCCAGAGAATCCAGGAATCGTCTCAACATCGGCTGGAATTGTGATCTGCTTCGCGGACGGACTTACAAAAATAACATTCTTCTTATCAGAGGATAGAACAACCACATTTGAGTAACCATTCAAAGATTCACCACATAATTCGAAATGATTACTAGCAGCAATAGAGTTCACAGCTATGCATCCCTCGAAGGAATCGAATTTCAATTCTGTCAAGGATTCTGGGATCGAGATGGCCTTCAGTGACGCACAATCCTTGAACGCCCCCGAACCTATCGAAATGACACCATCCAACTTCAGAAGATGCGTTTCGTCCCAACCCAATGTGATGCAATGCGAGAATGCCTCGGTTCCGATTACATTGTTCATCCCGCAGAACTCGACGGAAGCCAGCTTCTCGCAGTTCACGAATGCCTTGGAACCGACAGTGTTTGATCCTTCGAAGATCACACTCTCGAGCGATGAGCAGTTTGAGAACATTCCCCACTGACCATCTCCCTCGATTTTCACTCCGGCAGTGATGGTCAGTGTTTCGAATCCGCATCCGCTGAAACATGCAGTACCGAAACTGGTTACATGCTCCAAACCGGACACTGTCTTCAACGACGAACAGTTCTTGAATAGATTATCGTTCAATCTGATTTTTCCATTGAACTCTACATACTCGAGATTCTTACAACCCAGGAATGAGGAGGACCCGACACTAATACCATCCTTGGTGGGGAGCACTAAATTTGTGATGCCTGAGTTGGAGAACGATCCCCGGATGGTGGTGAGAGATTGTCCGAACGTGACATCCTTGAGAGAAGAACAACCTGAAAAGGCACCACTCTCAATTGTCTCCACATTATCCAGAGAAATGTGGTTCAGTGATGTGCAACCCTTGAAAGCACCAGGACCTATCGTTGTAATAGACTCTAAACTGTTTTTATCATCATTTATGAACTTGAGATTGACACAGTTTGAAAATACAAACTCGCCGAGGCTATCCATTCCTTCCGGCAAGAATATCTCTGTTAGTTTTGAACAACCGCTGAATGCTGCATTTCCAATACCTACAATATTCTCATTCCTCAAATCAGCTTTAATAATCGTGGAATCCGCACCCACGATTGTCTTCTTACCGTCTGTCTCACTATAATAGACCGATCCACCGTCCATTGGAAGAGTTTTGTATACATTCGTTCCATCTGAGTAATGGACCACTGAATTATTGTTAAAGATCTCTTTACCAATAATCGTATCAATTCCGATAATCAGTTCATCCAATGACGTGTTGTAAAAGGCATAACCACCAATGCTCTTGACTTTACTGGCATCTACCTTTCCACTCAGCCTTGAGTCTTTGAAACAGTATTGATTAATCGATACACCGTTGGAAAATGAAACAGATTGAATGCTGGAACTACTGAAAGCGTAATTGCTTAGAATAGCATTAGAACCTACATCTAATGATGAGGCCCCTGTGCAACCGCTAAAAGCATGATTACTCACCGTAAGGTTTGCCGGAAGGATGATGTGTGACGAAATGGTAGACGACATAAACGCGCTTTCACCAATCGTCTTCACATTATCGAAAGATATCGAGTTTATTGAAGACTGCCTGAATGAATAATTTCCTACATTGACATCGGTTCCAGAAAAGGTCACATTACCCATCTCGGAATTCTGGAATACGCCATCCCCCACATCACCCGTTATCGACAACGTGGATATCTTCGCAGAACGGAACGGCATTTTGTCTTTCTCTGCATTCTGTTTATAAATGGCGATGTCTTGACAGATCAGCTCACCTATGGTCGCATCTTTGAATGCGTTGTCGTCCAACGGCCCCGACAATGTCACCTTGTTGAACTTCATCCCCTCGAACGCATATGCACCTTGCTCTCCTGAAAGCGTCAGATCTCCATCAATGGATATTGAAGTACCAGTACACCAGTTGCTGCCGTATTTTGTAATCTTGTCATAGCCATATCCGGAAACGAATGAGATCTCACAAAGTGATGAACATCCGTTGAAGACCTCACTAGGCATTTCCGTCAACCCGAAACCGGTAACTTTCGTCAACTGAGTGGAATTCTTGAAAACAGAAGATCCAAGTGTTTTAACGCTGCCGAGATCAACTTCGGAAATCAAGGATTCTTCAAAACAGGATGGCCCGACATCAGAAACTGAGAAGTTCTTCAGAACGGATATACTAGTGTAAGAAAAAGCCGACCTACCCAACGAAACCACGCCATTCAGATTCGCTTCTCCAATGACTTCCGAATTGAAGGAACTCAATCCTGAATTGTAGAAACAAAGATCTGGAATCTCGGATGTTGTTACTCCTGTGACCTCTGTTAGTTCGGAACATCCCTGGAACATGCCTTTGGAAAGATCTGTAATTCCAGTAACAGTAGTCAGATTCTTGCAGTCTTTGAATACCTCATCCCCCCATTTCGTCTCGCCATTAGAGGTGATTGCTGTTATTCCTGACGAGGTAAATGCATTATTGCCCACCTCGGACACATCGAGTGTAATGGAAAAACTCCCCGTGATGCCCTTAAAAGCGTTAGAATAGATGATCCAGTGTTCATCTCCTTCTGATATGTGCAGATTAGTCTTTGTTATGTCGTTTACCTTGAACAACCCGTACATCCCTGCAGATTCGAACGATTTCCATTCACCGCTAAGACCTTCTACAGTCTTTGATTCAGTGGTTGTCCAGAATGAAGGTATTACCCATCCATATCCGAGTTTATCGTAATCTGCATTGTTTCCATTGAAGTCAATTGTCTGATTGATCTTAGAGAAAGCATCATCCTGAATGCTAGTCACACCTTGTTCAACACTGACTGATTCCAAACCGGTGCAACCCGAGAATGCTGCAGAACCAACATCTCCTGACTGAATGGTCAACGTCTTGAGGGATGTGTTACCTTCAAAGGCCCCAGTACCCACATCAGTTGTTTTTACAGTACCCTCCGTAAAAGTAACCCTGTTACCAAAGGAATAATCGCCAACTGAGATCAGATGCTGGGGCTGGTCTCCGGAAAATGAGATGTTGATGTTGTTTTCACAGTCGAATGCGTGATCTCCGATGATGAGGTCGTCATGCAATACTACAGATAAATCTACAGATCCTAAATCCACTGACGACTGGTATGAAGATGTCTTGTCTACTACGGGTGAAAACACCATTGTTCTTGATGTTTCATATTCCCCCAAATTCTCCAGCAAACTACTATAATCAAATTCATCTGAAATGATGGTTATTTTAATACTATCTCCAAAAACATCCGGCCCTTTAGCCAGGGGACACCCAGGCAATACCGTTCCACCTACAACCAAATTAAATGTGAATGGTGATTCTTCTGAATGGTTGTAATAATCAAATTGCCCGTAATCAGACGTTACATCGAATAATAAAGCATTTTCAACTGAAGGTCCAGCTACTGATAAGAAGTCTTCTGGCAGAACCGTGTTCAGACATACAATATTATTAAAAAAACCAAATATTTCAGAATCAAAATCAGTGGAACAGAATTTATTTCCAATTACAGATTGGTTCAGTAATGCAAAGGACCCTACAGATTCTGTTCCTACACAGTCTATTGTTGAATCTTTACATATAGAATTGATTGTAATGGTATTATCGCCAATAATCACACATTCTGGCAACACAACCATTCCCATACTCCCATCACTATTCTTTATGTCCTCCACATTTCCATCCTTTACTGTGATCTGTGTTTTGACATCTTTTGGATCCACATTGTAGTAAGTTGTAACTCCGTCTTTTACTTCGTAATCCGTGTATTTTCCTAACCATATGAACGCTTTTTGATTGTTGACTGTAGTGATCACTGAATTGAATGTTCCACTGCTATCAATCAACGATACTGTGGCACCGTTCGACGCGCTTATCGAACACTTATAAAAGCAGTAGCCACCGTCGGAATATTCGACTATGGATTTTATATCTAGACCAACTATGGAGTTGCCCACGCTAATCTGGAACCCACTATCACTTGAATCCAACTCTACATCGAAAAACGATCCAATATAAACCTCGGCCTTCCCGTCGACAGACTGCGCTTCGGATGAATATCCGGATTCGGCGAGAACCAGCACAGGCGTCAACGCCAATACTATTGCAAGTACCAAGCTCATTTTACGATTCATTACTCTTTCCTCCGTCAAGGTAAGACAGGTTCCACTGATGCAGAATCGATCTTTCATGTCAGAACGGAACAACTCAGAATTCAGAGTAGACCATCATGATTGATACCTTGAGAGAGGGTGCGTACGCTCACCCCCTGGTTCAGAAAAACAGAGAACGACATCAGGCGCATTGGTCCTGCGTACGGATGGGTTCTCTGGATAGTTTTCAACTGTAGACGTACGTCGAATAGATTAGTTTGAAACTGGACTCGACGAAATCACAGTTAGTATCAGTCGGCACGTTATCCAAGGTGCTGTATGCCCCAAGGTTGAAAGACAGATACGCGTCAGCGCCTGTGTTCTGAACCCAATAGATGTAATTGGCCCCAGATACGGTTCCAAGGTTGAACATGGTGTTCAGCCATCCGTTGTATGCACCTGCTGTGTCTGTTCCACTCACATTGGACGAACCTACAGCATTCTTCAAAGCAGCATACGCATTGGATCCCACTCCGCGGACAGTTATACCATTGGAAAGGTCATCTGCAGTCAGTGTCTTTGAAGTCCAACGACCTGCTGCATTCTTGTATGTTACACTAGTGCCATCAGCAATGACAGGAGTAGCTCCAGTATCTGCATCAATTTTCAGATAGAAGGTGTACTGATAGTTGGATCCTGAGGGCGTTATCATTGTCGCCAGTGTCTTTCCGGCAAGGTAATTGCTCACATCAGTAGGAACGGATGTGATGTTCGCTCCGTAGTACAGAACAACATTCGCGGAAGCTGCGGCTCCGTCGGTGAAGGGTGTGATGAATCCGATCGCGTCGGGTCCGACTGCCCATCCGTCGTTGTAACAGATGGTGTTCCAAACGCTGGTTGTCGTCTCGGTGACCGTTCCGATCGCCGAGATGTTTCCGTAATTGCTGTTGATCTCATCGTAGGATCCGTAGTCGTTGGTCTTCTGGACCACATAGTCCTCGTCAGCTGTGATCGAGAGACCGGTCGCCTTCAGAGCCTGGAGTGCGTTGTATCCGGCCATCGCAGGATAGTCTGACCAGGAACTGCCGTCGTAAATGTAGATATTCATCGAACCGGCGGTAGCCGCATCCGAATCGTCCGCATCCACGGCGATCACGACCGCCCCGAGGCACATGACGAGCGCCAGGACAGTTGCAACATACTTGCATTTCATATTATCATGTTCCTGATGAAATCAGCTACCGGGACACCCGATATTATCGACCCGGAACACCTCACCTTCATCGAAAATAGGATTTTCATTGTCATGATATATAAGCATATGCTGGTGGGTCGGTTCTATCTGTCCACAGGTTCCGACATAATGGCGGTAGATGGATTTATCGTCCAATTTACATAACATGCCCATATCGTCCGATGCGGACAAACGACCCGTCCAACTATGACAACCGATATAACCTCTCGACGGGAGACGGTCATCCATGATACTGATAAGGACCGTCCGCATGGGACGCGGCTGCATGTACAGCGATGCGGACCTCTACTGCACACTGTACATGCTGAGCAGGAATTCCGCGGTGGGCAGGAGGAAGATCTGCCGCGAACTCGATCTCGGGGACGGTAGCATCAAGGGCCTCCTCTCCCTCATGCGCGACCAGGAACTCATAATGACATCCAAGGAGGGATCGTCCATAACCCCTTACGGACTGGAGCTCGTAGACAGGATTGGGATCGTCCCTGTTAGCATAAACGTCGGAAGGTTCGTGATAGGCCAACATCAGAACGGGGCCCTGATCCGCGGAGGGGCACGCCTGATATCCAACGGGACCGAACAGAGGAATCTGGCGATAAGGTCCGGAGGAGAGGGGTGCACCACATGGGTCATCAGAGACAGGAGGATGTTCATGGCCCCAGACATGAACATGGAGGAGCTGTCCCCCGGGTTCTCGAAGACCGTCCTCGAATCGGTGGACGCCGAGGATGGCGATGCCCTGATCGTATGCAGTGCTGAGAACGAGAGCATGGCGAGGCTGATCAGCATCGACGTCGCACTGAACACGCTGTGAACACCACGGCTCATAGGATGAGGGGTCGCAACGGTGTCTGCGACCCCCGATTCCCTCAGACCCTTATGTGTCTGGCCGCCTCCTCCACGGTGGCCCCGTGAAGGACTATGTCGGACACCGCGGACATCATCCCCCTGACGTTCCTGTTCTGGAAGATGTTCCTCCCTATCGACACTCCGTGGCCTCCGGCCTCCAAGGAGTCGTGGACCATGTTCAGGATGTCCATGTCCGAGTCCATCTTCGGACCGCCTGCGATGACCACCGGGACCATGGTCCCCCTCACCACGTCCCGGAACGAGTCTATGTCCCCGGTGTAGCTGCACTTGACGATGTCCGCGCCCAGCTCCATCGCCACACGCGCCGCATGGGCGACCGCCTGGGGATCGAAGGAGTCCTTTATCCTGGGGCCGCGGGGGTATGCCATGACGATCAGGGGCATCCCCCATTCGCTGCATTGCCTGGAGACCATGCCCAGGTTCTCCAGCATCTCGCCCTCCGTCTCGGCCCCGACGTTGATGTGCATCGAGACGGCATCGGCACCCAGCTTGAGGGCCTCCTCCACCGTGGCGACGAGGACCTTGCTGTTGGAGCTCACCCCGATGTCCGTCGACGCCGAGAGGTGCAGGATGAGGCCGACGTCATGACCGGAGGTCCTGTGGCCCTGTGGGACGATCCCCTTATGCATCAGGACAGCGGTTGCACCGCCATCGACCACGTCGCTCACGGTCCCCTTCATGTCTATGAGCCCTGGTATGGGGCCCACGCTGATCCCGTGGTCCATCGGCACTATGACCGCGTTGCCGCTCTGCCTGTCTATGATCCTCTCGATCCTGATGCTCTTTCCGAACATGTCTTTCACCGTGCTACGTGCTAGCACGGCACACTATAATAATGTTTGCGACGATGAGGATGATCCGATGGATGAGGGATGGGAGAGGTTGAGAATGGGATGGACAGGGGGTGCCTCCCCCTGTCAGGGTTCACTGTTCGCCGACGATGGTGTCCTCGGCGGACTGTATGCACTTCGTGAGGACCGAGTACGCGTTGATCATGTCTGATTCGCCGACTATGAATATCGTGTCGGTGTGGCAGCTGACGGTCTCCTCGATGTTGATGCCGGCATCCGACAGGTTCGTGATCAGATAGGCTATGACACCGCTGGTGTCGACGATCTTCTCCGGGGACTTCACGGCGATCTCCACCAGGTTCTCCCTCACCTTGATCAGGTTGAACCTTCCGACGGTATCGATGATCCTGTCCTTGAGACGCGTGTCGGCGATGATCGTCACGGCGGATGCCGATTGGACGCACTGCATTATGCTGTCCTCGTTCCAGAGGTCCTTGAAGAGGTTGTCCATCTTGTGAAGGACGGACCAGTCGTTCTTGGCCGTGACTATGCATGTCTTGGTGCGCATCTCCAGCCTGCTGTCCTTCAGGATCTTGAGGATGCTGAGCTCGTGGTCGGTGGTGACCGAGAGCTTGGACGAGTAGCGGCGGCAGGCGATCATGACCGCCTCCTCGTTGTCCACGCCCAGGTCCTTCATGATCATCCTCGCCAGGGAGGAATAGTTGATCAAGCCCTTAGATACGCAGTCCTTGATGCTCGGATGGGCATCGATGTAAACGCGCGTGCGTTCCGCCAGACTCTCCTTCACTGGACTTTTCGGCATATGTCCCATATCCCCGTCGTGATATATTAGGTTGTTCAGAGAGAGACAAAGAAATGATAAAAGGTTTGGAAAAGCGACATCTCTGTCACTCAACGAATGATGTCCGCGAGCATGTCGGTGAACACGTCGGTCTGCCCCTCGTCGATTATGAGGGGAGGTATCAGGCGCACGGTCTTGCCGTGGGCCACGTTCACGAGCACCCCGTTCTCGCGGCATACGGCCTGGACGTTGGACGCGGTCTCCGGCGAATCCATCTCCACACCGATCATCAGACCGTACCCGCGGACGTCCTTGATCTTATCAGACCCTATGGAGGAGATCTTCCTGCGCCACTTGGCACCGAGGTCCTTCGAGTTCTGCACCAGGTTCTCCCTCTCCATGATGTCGAGCGTGGCGCATCCCGCCGCGCACACCAGGGGGCTTCCGCCGAACGTCGTGCCGTGGGTGCCGGGGACGAGCGTCATCGCATACTCCTCCTTGGCCGCGAGGGCGCCGATCGGGACCCCTCCGCCCAGGGCCTTGGCCATGGTGATCGCGTCGGGGACCACGCCGAAGTTGTCGATGCCGAACCACTCTCCCGTACGCCCGATCCCCGTCTGGACCTCGTCCACGATCATCAGTGCGCCGGAATCGGTGCATAGGTCGCGGACGGTCCGGAAGAACTCGGCATCGGCGGTGATCACGCCTCCCTCGCCCTGGATGGGCTCGACGAGGACGGCCGCGACGTCCTTCGTGATCATCCTCTTGACCGATTCCGGATCCCCGTACTCGTAGTACTCGTAGGCATCCGAGATCAGCGGTTCGAACCCGCTCTGGTACTTCACCTGCCCCGTGGCCCCCAGGGACGCGGAGGTGCGCCCGTGGAACCCGTTGAGGGCGGACATGACCTTGTGGCGGCCGGTGTACTTCACGGCCATCTTCAGGGCCGCCTCGTTGGCCTCGGCACCGCTGTTGACGAACAGCGTCCGGTCTATCCCCTCCGGCGATATGGACGCTATCCTCTCCGCCAGGTCGGCCTGCTGTTCGACGTGATAGAGGTTGGACACGTGGGCCATCCTCGCGGCCTGGTCCTGGACGGCCTTCACCCAGTCGGGGTGTGAGTATCCGATGGAGTTGACCGCGATGCCCGCGACCAGGTCCAGATACCGTTTGCCGTCCGAATCGAACAGGTAGCATCCCTGTCCGTGGTCGAACGAGAGCGGTATGCGTCCGTAGTTCTGGAACAGATACTTGTCGCTCTTCGCCTTGATGTCCTTGAAACTGCTCATTGTCATCCCTTCGTGATGAGGGTCCCGTGCGGGACCCCTCTGATTATGTCCGTTACTATGCTGTCCGGGTCCTTCCCGTTGACCATGCGGACGGCACCGGCCCCCGCCTCCAGGGCCTTCCTGCAGGCCTCGACCTTGGGTATCATCCCTCCGGATATCGTGCCGTCGGCGATGAGCTCGTCCACCCTCTCCAGGGTGAGCTCGTCTATCTTCGACGAGGGGTCCGATACGTCCATCAGTATCCCCGGGACGTCCGTTATGGCGATCATCTCGGTGCATCCGGCTCCCGCCGCGATGCCTGCCGCCATCGTGTCCGCGTTGACGTTCAGCATCCTCCCCTCGGCGTCCTTGCCTATCGGATAGACGACGGGCGTGATGCCCTGGTCGAGGAGGTCCTGTATGCTGTTCGGATCGGTCCCCGAGACCTCTCCGACCAGACCCAGGTCCACCTCCTCGCCGTCAACTGTGACCGGGGCCTTGCGGGTGCACACCGTGCAGAAGTACCCGGGGATGCCGACCGCCGTGACGCCGCACTCCTCCAGACATGACACCATGTCCGAGTTGATCCTCCTGAGGACGACCTCCGCCACCTCCAGGGAGTCGGCATCGGTGACCCTCACCCCCGCGACCTTCTTCGGCGTCATTCCGCGGCGCTCCATCTCCTCCGAGATCTCCGGCCCGCCGCCGTGGACGAGGATGACGCTGCATCCTCCCCTGATGAGCTCCGCCACCTCGCGCGAGAGACGGAGCATGTCGTCGTGCCCGCGGATGGCGTTGCCTCCGAACTTGAGCAGATACAGGCTCACGTCGATCAGCTCGCGTATTCCGCATTGATGCGCACGTAGTCATATGTCAGGTCGCATCCCCAGCCGGTGACCTCCTCGTCGCCGACCCCGAGGTCCACGAGGATGGACACCTCCTTGTTGTCCATGGCCATGCGGACGACCTCCACGGAACGCTCGTCCTGGAAGACGGGGGCCCCGGAATCCAGGATGGGGACCTCCATGTCCCCTCCCTTGATCGTGAGGCGGATGTTCTCGTGATCGAACTTGGCACCGCTGTTCCCGACGGCCATCATGAGACGCCCGTAGTTCGGGTCGGACCCGAAGATGGCGGACTTGACCAGCGGCGAGTTGGTTATGGCCTTGACCACGCTGACCGCGTCATCGCGGGTCTCGGCCCCGGACACCTTCACCTCGATGAGCTTGGACGCCCCCTCCCCGTCCATCGCGATGGTGCGGGCGATCTTCGTCATCACGGTGCGGAGGGCGGCCTCGAACTCGGGGTCGTGATCGGCGGGCTTGCTCTTGGAGAGCCCGTTGGCGAGCAGTATCGCCGTGTCGTTGGTGGACTGGTCACCGTCGACGGAGACCATGTTCATGGTGTCGTCCAGGATGGACTGCCACACCTCCGCGAAGTCCGGTCCCAGCGTGGCATCGGTCGTGATGAGCGACAGCGTCGTGCCGTGGAGGACCTGCATGTGCGGGGAGATCATGCCGCTCCCCTTCGATATGGCGGCGACGTAGATCAGCGTCCCGTCGGAGAGACGTGCGCGCACGGCGCACTCCTTCGGGATGGTGTCGGTGGTCATGATCGCCTCGCGGATGGACTGGTCGGACGTCGGACCGACGTCCAGCGAACGTGCCGCACGGGATATGCCGTAGCGGATCTTGTGCATGTCCAGGAAACGGCCTATGAGCCCCGTCGACATGACGCCGACGGTCTTCGGGTCCAGATTGAGCTCCTGTGCGACGGACTGCTTCATCGCATGCACGTCCTCGATCCCGCGGTGCCCGGTCAGGGCATTGGCGTTCCCGCTGTTGACGACGACGGCCTGCAGCTGAGGGGAGTTCTCCTCCATCATCACCTGCACCGGCGCGGCCTTCACGTTGTTGCTGGTGAACGCGCAGTATGCGGTCGCGGGGACCTCGGAATACAGCAGCCCCATGTCCAGGGAACGGTACTTGACACCGCTGTGCACTCCTGCAGCCTTGAATCCCTGGGGGGTGGTTATGCCACCGTCGATTATCTCTACCATGTTATCACACTCCGAGGCCGGGGAAATCGAGTCCGGCCGACTCTTTCAACTTGAGCATCAGATTCATGCACTGGACCGCCTGTCCGGACGCGCCCTTGACCAGGTTGTCCACCGCTCCGAAGGCCAGCGCCTTGTCGCCGATCACGCGGGACGCGACCTCGGCATGGTTGGATCCGGCGATCTCGCTCATGGACGGCTCCTTGACGTAATGGACGAACGGCTCCTTGCCGTACTGTCTCTCGAACACCGCGTCGAGCTCCTCCTGGGACGTCTCCTTCCTGAGGTCGAAGTAGCAGTCCGACAGGATGCCGCGCACGATCGGGACCAGATGCGGTATGAACGTGAGCCTCATGTCCGACCCGGCGAACATGTCGACCGCCATCTCCACCTCCGGGGTGTGACGGTGGGTGCCGACGCTGTACGGTATGATCGAATCCGAACAGAACGCGTGATGCGTCCTTGCGGAGGGGTTCATGCCGGCCCCGGACGTACCGGACTTCGCGTCCACTATGACGGAGTCCCCCACCAGCCCCGACTTCATCAGCGGGGCGCAGGCCAGGATCATCGACGTCGCGTAGCACCCTGGATTGGCGACCAGGTCCGCCCCGTAGATCTCGTCACGGAACAGCTCGGGAAGCCCGTACACCGCATTGCGGAGGTTCTCGACATCGGTGTGATGATGACCGTACCACTTCTCGTAGACATCCACGTCCTTGAGACGGTAGTCCCCGGAGAGGTCTATGACCTTGATGCCCTGCTCCAGGAGCTTCGGCACCTCGCTCATGGCGACACCGTGCGGTGTGGCGACGAACACCAGGTCCAGGCCCTCGGTGTCGGAGATCTTCTCGGTGAACTCGAGGTCGACGTAGTTCCTCAGGTAGGGGTGCGCCTCTGCCACGGGCCTGCCGGCATTCTGCCGGGAGGTCATGGCACGGATCTCGACGTCGGGATGCCTGCACAGCAGACGCGCCAGTTCGCCGCCCGTGTATCCCGTTCCTCCGATTATGCCGATGCCTGTCATAGGTTACGCTCCATGTATGTTCCATGATTACATGTGAACGCGAGTTAAAGCTATTGTTCGAAATGAGACACATCTTGTCCCGACCGTTTCCAGCAAAACGCTTTGGCGGTTGGGAGACCCCCACGTTCACCCTGGGAACTCCGTATTCCGAGGGTCGGGAACCGACAAACAGGGCCCGTGTGTGAACACCCCTACACGATGTGACCGATTACAGACACAACCTGCTCCGAACAGTGTCGCGACCTTTATTATCAGGAAGTCGGTAAAGGCATCCGATAAACATGGTAGCAGACATCAAAGCGGACTGCTCCGCCGACAAGAAAGGAAGGGACAAGGTCGTCCTCGCATACTCCGGAGGCCTCGACACATCCGTCGCCATCCACTGGCTCCAGGACAAGTACAACGTCGATGTCATCGCCATCGCACTGAACCTGGGACAGCCCCCCAGCTCCGACGACATCGTCGCCCGCGCCCTCAGGAACGGAGCGATAAAGGCGGACTTCATCGACGTCCGCGACGAGTTCGTCGACGAGTATGTGTGGCCGTCCCTGAAGGCCAACGCCCTGTACCAGAACGTCTACCCTCTGAGCACCGCCATCGGAAGGCCCCTCATCGCGAAGAAGCTCGTCGAGATCGCACAGCAGGAGGGCGCCAAGTACATCGCCCACGGCTGCACCGGAAAGGGGAACGACCAGGTCAGGTTCGATGTCGGGATCGTCACGCAGGACCCCGACCTACAGGTCATCGCCCCCATGCGCGAGTGGCACACCACCCGCGAGGAGGAGATCGACTATGCCAAGCAGCACGGCATCGAGATCATCGTGAAGAAGGAGACCCCCTACTCCAGGGACGAGAACCTCTGGGGAGCGTCCTGCGAGTGCGGTATCCTCGAGGACCCCTGGGCGGAGCCCCCCAAGGACGCGTGGGAGAACACTGTCGACCCCCTCGACGCACCCGACAAGCCCACATACGTGGAGATCGGATTCGAGAAGGGAGTCCCCGTGTCGCTCGACGGCGTGAAGATGTCCGGGGTCGAACTCATAAACAAGCTGGACAAGGTCGCCGGGGAGAACGGCGTCGGAAGGATCGACCACGTCGAGGACCGTCTCGTCGGGATCAAGAGCCGCGAGATATACGAGTGCCCCGCCGCAGTGACCCTCATCGCGGCCCACCGCGCCATCGAGGGACTCACCATGCCCAAGGACGTCATAGAGTTCAAGCGCGGGATCGAGCAGAAGTACTCCCAGATCGTCTACGACGGACTCTGGTTCGGCGGGCTCAGGGAGCCCCTCGACGCGTTCATCGACTCCACCCAGGAGTACGTCACCGGGACCGTCAGGATGAAGCTGTACAAGGGGCAGGCGATCGTCGTCGGCCGCAAGTCGCCCAACTCCCTCTACGACGAGGGACTGAGCACATACGCGTCCGGGGACAGCTTCGACCACACCTCCGCCGTCGGGTTCATCTACGTATGGGGGCTTCCCGGAAGGACCGTCACAAAGGCCCGTGCCGAGAAGAAGTGATCCGCATGAAGCAGGCCCTCTGGTCAGGCAGGTTCGAGAACGGGATGGACGATTCCACCCTGGCGTTCACCTGTAGCCTGGATACGGACTCCCGCATGGCGTTCTACGACGTCATGGGGTCCATCGCCCACGTCAGGATGCTCAAGGCCCGCGGGATCATACCCGCCGACGACGCCGACAGGATCGAGGCGGGACTGAAGGAGATCCTCACGAGTGTCGAGGACGGGACGTTCCAGTTCGACCGCTCCCGCGAGGACGTCCACACCTGCATAGAGTTCGCCCTGACCGAGAACATCGGTCCCGCAGGCGGGAAGCTGCACACGGCCAGGAGCAGGAACGACCAGGTCGCGACGGACTTCCGCATGTATCTGAGGGATGCCGCCCTCCATGCCGCGGAGGCCGCGAACGGCCTGATGATGGCCCTGGTGCGCATAGCCGAGGACAACGGAGACACCGTGATGCCGGGATTCACCCACATGCAGCACGCCCAACCCGTCACGCTGGCACAGCACATGCTGGCCCACGCGTTCAAGTTCTCCCGCGATGCGGACCGCTTCCTGGACGCTTTCAGGAGGATGGACAAGTGTCCCCTCGGGTCCGCCGCCCTGGCGGGGACCACCTTCCCCATCGACCGCGGCATGACGTCCGAGGCCCTGGGATTCAGGGAGCCGACCGAGAACTCCATGGACTCGGTCAGCGACAGGGATTTCGCGACGGAGCTGGCATACTGCTGCGCCCAGACCCAGATCCATCTGTCGTCGCTCTGCGAGGAGCTCGTGCTGTGGTCGTCCCAGGAGTTCTCGTTCATCGAGATGGACGACCGCTACACCACGGGGTCCTCCATCATGCCCCAGAAGAAGAACCCAGACATCGCGGAGCTCGTCCGCGGGAAGACCGGACAGGTCATCGGATCGCTCACCGCGATGCTCGTGATGACCAAGGGGCTCCCGCTCACGTACAACCGCGACCTCCAGGAGGACAAGGCACCCGTGATGGACGCGATGGACATCGTCATCTCCAGCGCGGGGATGATGGCCAAGGTCGTGTCGACGACGACATTCCACAAGGACAGGATGATGTCTGTGACCGCTGCGGGACAGATCAACGCCACGGACCTTGCGGACTACCTCGTGACCAAGGACATCCCGTTCAGGGAAGCTCACGGCATCGTCGGGGCCGCCGTCAGGAAAAGCATCGACACCGGAGTGAACCTCGAGGACATGACTCTGGAGCAGCTGAGGGAGTTCTCCCCCCTGATCGAGGAGGATGTCTACCAGTACATACCCGTCATGAGGTGTGTCGAGAGGCGCAACTCCTATGGCGGGACTTCGCCCGCATCCACCGATGCGCAGATCGCCAGGGCCGTGGAGCAGATGATGCTCCGCGACGAGACGATCCGTCAGGAGAAGCAGCTCATACAGAACTGCTGGAAGACGCTCCTGGAGTGACCATAAACGCCCCCGGAAGGGGGCAATTACCTCCTTCTGCCTGTCCTCAGACAGATCTTCTGATGCTTCGTATGCGGATTGTCCGGATACAGATAGTCCACGAGTCCCGCATCCAACAATTCCCCCATGCATCTGCGGAAGGTCGCCGTGATACGGGAGTAGCCCAATCTACGGGATATCTCGGAGGATGACATGCAGCCATTGAGCCTGAGTTGCTCGATTATCTGGTCCTTGATCTCATCGGCCGTACGGATCGTTTTCTCCGAGACCTCCGGTTGCTTGAATTCGGACCCCTTGTCTTCCGAACCATTGATGAAATCGGGATGGATCGGGATCTTGACCAGGAACAGACGACGTCCCTGGTCCGTGTGGAATGTGATGTCCGGGGACCCGTTGGCTCTCGTATCCTTTATCATACGGGGAATGCCGCTGTTACGGGCCTCGGCGAGATCCAATTCCTTCAAGAAGTCCCCCAATCTACTATTGCGGTAATATCCGCAGGAGAAATCGTTCCTTGCCATCGCCTCATCGGTGATGCTGTAGTCGGGTCCAGGGAAGTTCTGGATCTCGATCCTGTCCGTGAACACATCGATCTTCACAGGCTCCTCGATCTGATAGTCCCTGTGGAAATACGCGTTCACGACCGCTTCCTTCAGGACGTCATAGCTGTAATTGTAATAGTTCTCGGTTTCCAGTTGACCAGGTCTCTTGTTGATCCTTCCGATGATGACCTCCGACTGCAGGAACCTCATGGTCTGGGCGATCTGATCCCACACGGTGCCCGTGAAGGTCCTGGTCTCCATCTGTTCGGAATAGTCCGGACCTTTGATCGTGACCTGGGAGTAGGTCTTCGGAAAGAATTTCTCGGGTGTCTGACAGAACATCATCAACCCAACGTTCACGGGTCTGATGTTCTCCGGAGGGCCTCTCACTATCCTCAGGTCCTGATAGATCCTCAACGGGTCCCTCTCGACGATGTCCAAACGACTGTTCATCTTCGAAACGTATTCGACGACCGCCAACCGGGAGATATCCCCGAAGGATGCGACATCATTCGTCATGTTGTCGAAAGATGCCTTACTGGACCTTTGGATGAGATCCACTTCCTCATCATGGTTGGCCTGTACGGTATTTGATAGCCTTCTGATGAAGTACGCCCTGCCTCTGTCCTTGACATCCTTCCCAATCACGATAGGACAGCTATAAGGGCGGTTCTCCCCAGGAGGGATCCACAGGATACAAAGCGTCACACCTTTGAAGGTCTCCTGAGACAAATGGGGGAAATACCTTGGACGAAGATGGTTACATAGCTCCGTCAATTCCCTGTCTATCGTGACGATATCTGCGGGAGACAGGCCTGGAAACGCCACCGGCACCCCGTCCACCTCTTTGACACCGATGACGATGTATCCTCCTCCGACGTTTTCTATGTCATTGGCAAATGCACATATGGTGCGAAGGATCCTCTCCGGGTTCCAGCCTTCCTTGTATTCCACACGACTGTTTTCGATGATACCGTCGTTTAGAATTTTTTCGATGGATATCGGAGTTATTCCCAATGCCATGTATGCTTAATGAGAATGCTCGTACAAATATTGTTTTATCTTGTGCTTGTGCTTATGCTTATGCTCTTGTTCAATTAATCCTTGTAATTTTATTATATATTGATTTATAATTATTTATATAATAAAAATATAAAACGTGCTTGTGCTTGTGCTTGTGCTTGTGCTTGTGCTTGTGCTTGTGCTTGTGCTTGATAGAAAGACCTTGTCGGGAAAACCCCGACAAGGCAACTGGTTTCAACGGTGGGTGAACACCATGGTGATGCCATCGGCATCCTTCTTCTCGATCCTGGCGAACCCTATCCTCTCGAGCTGGACGGTGTCGCTCTTCTCGGAGACGATCGAGCTCTCGACAAGACCGTTCTGGACCTCGCCGTCGGGCATCAGCAGCTTCGCCTTGACGGCATCCGCCCCGACCCACTGGATGGCCTTCGTACCATGTCTCAGGACGGACACGTCGTTCCCGGCATACTTGGCGGGAAGCCCGTAATCGATGTTGCACAGGTCCTTGAGACGGACCTTCTTGGAATCGTAGAACATCTTGGAATCCTCGGCCGCCAGGAACACCGTCCTGGGGGCTTCCAGCCTGTATGTCCTGTCCCCCCTCTCGGGATGGTCCGGGTGCAACGGGGCGCTCCCTTCGATGATGTCGATGCCGTCGATGTCGTAACGGACCGGATCTGCCACGAAGAAGAACCTGTCCGAGACGGGATCGATGATATCCCTGTTCATGCTGTACAGCCCGTCCCAGGAGAACTGGATGTCGACGCTCTTCATCCCGGCCTCCACCCAGTAGCGCCTGAGCGCCTCCGGCCTGATACCACGCCTCTCCAGCGCACGGACGGTCCCCGTACGGACATCGTCCCATCCGGAATACTCCCCGTCGCGGATCTCCTGCTTGATGATCGAGGTCTTCAGCACGGTGTCCGGGATGTTCACCAGCCCGTAGTGGAAGTACTCGGGCTTCTTCCATCCGAAGTAGTCGAATATGTACTCCTGACGGTGGGTGTTGTTCAGGTGGTCCTTCCCGCGGATGACGTGGGTCATACCCATCTCGTGGTCGTCGATGGCAACGGAGAGGTTCATCATCGGATACGCGATGTATTTGTCACCGGTCTTGGGATGGGGCGTCCTGACGAGACGGAGGGCGACGAAGTCCCTCACGGCAGGATTGGGATGCTTCAGGTCCGTCTTCACGACGACGACGGCATCCCCGTCGGCGTATCCTCCGGCTAGGAACTTGTCGTACCTCTCCAGCTGGTCCTCCACGGGAAGGTCGTGACAGGGGCACGGCATCCCCTTCTCCTTCAGCTCCCTCCAGTGGTCGGCGTTGCATGTGCACACATATGCATGGCCGTCCTCGAGCAGCTTCCTGGTGTAATCGTAGTACAGGGGGAAGCGGTCTGATTGGATGTATGTCCTGTTGCACTTGACGCCGAGCCACTCGAGGTCCTCCGGGATCATATCGTACGCATCGGGGTCGATCTTCTCCGGGTTGGTGTCCTCGAATCTCAGGACGAGGTCCCCTCCGTAGCGTTTGACGTACTCGTCGTTCAGTATGGACACGCGCGTGTGCCCGATGTGCAGCGGCCCGGATGGACCGGGGGCGATGCGCATGACGACCTTCCCATCGACGTTCTTGAGCTCCGGGAGCTCGTACTTGCGCTCCTTCTTCTCCTTGACGAGAAGGGAAGAGTCCATCTCCTGAAGGGCCTTCGTCTGTGCCTCCAGGCCCATGGCGTTGACCTCCTCCGTGATGGAGTTGATGAGAGGCGTGATCTCGCCTGCCCTGGCGCGAAGCTCGGGGCATCCTCCCAGGACCTTCCCGACGACGGCCTTGGGGTTGGCCTTCCCTTTGAAGAAGACAGCGTTCTGGAGGGCGAACTTCCTGATCGTGTCCTCGATCTGATCTGACATGACAGCCCCATCGGAGAGGCGGTATTAATGCTTTGAAGGAGGACGGTTGAAAAGGGTCCCTCGTCCGACGATCGGACGAGACCCAGACAGAGTGTCGGGTCAGGGGACGGACGGCCCCCTGACCGATCGGGACATCAGGCGACTATCCTGGCCTTCCTCCTGGCGAACTCGTTCTTGAGCTCATCGGCGGTGGCAGGCTCGCGCCCCATCTCCCTGAGACGCTCTATCACGTAATCGGCACACCTGTGCCCGTCCTCGATGTCCATGCTGCACTGTGCCACTCCTGCGAGCTGGCTCTGTGCGGGTATGATGGACGTCACGACATTGGCTCCGGCATCGAGACGGGTCCTCATCCCGGCGATGCCCTCCACGTCCAGGGTGGCCGGTATGAGGACATCGTGGCGCAGAAGCCTCATCGCCGCGAGACACAGGAGCTCGTTGACCGAATCGACGGTGCCCGACTGCTCCATGGGGGTCCCTTCCTGGGGGACGAACGTCATGGCGCGGACCTGGTCACATCCCAGCGCGATCATCTCGCGTATCGCATGGACACGGTCCTCGACGGTCTCGCCGATGCCGACCATCATGCCATCCTCCGCCAGCATGCCGTTCTGCATCGCCCAGACCTTCTGGTTGCGCCTGTAGTCGAAGTCCTGGGCGAGACGGCGGTCCGCGAAGAGCTGCCTGTTGTACGTCTCCTGGTAGCAGGCCATGATGTCCGCCCCGGCATCCCTCATCCTCGGGAAGTCCTCCTGGGGGACCGCTCCGGGAGAAGCCATTATGGAGAGCCCGACCTCATCGCGTATGGTGGACACCAGGTCCAGGAAGTTCTCATAGTTGTTCTTGATCATGAACGGGTCCTCGCCCATGGTCAGGTCCGCAAGGTTGATGCCCGCCTTCTTTATCCCTTTGGCCAGGTCCACGATCTCGTCCTTGGTCTTACGGTATCTGTCGATCCCGTTGCTCTTACGGTAGTAGCAGAAGGAGCACTCGTTCCTGCAGTAGGTCGAGAAGTATACGAACCCATAGAGGAACGTCTTCTTTCCGAACTCGCGGTCACGGACCCTGCGTGCTGCCTCGAAGACCGCATCACGGTCCTCTCCCTCGGCAGTGATCAAAGCTGCAAGCTCCACATCCGTGGCCTCGCCTCCGGAGGCCAGTCTTTCCGCGATTTCCGATACGTCCACAATCTCACCTGGATTCGATGAGATGTCAGCATAATATGGTTATAAAAAAGTGCCCGCATCCAACCCGTATGCCACCGATCTCATCATCCGGGCGGATAGGTCCGGACTCCCGCTCCCCATGCAGGGGATCCGGATGTCCCGGCGCAATGGGACGATGTTCCGTACTATGTGGAATATGCATCCAACCAATCGAGGTCCAATTGAAATACGGAACCGCAGGTCGGCATCGTGTGTACCGGCGGCCAAGAGATCCGGGCGGATAGGTCGTACGGGCACACCATGACCAATACGGACCATCCCGTCGCATGCTCTCCACGTTTCCTTAACGTTCTGCACAGTGTGCCACAGACCCGTCCATCTCTGACAAACTCTAAATCATGACCGTCTCGTACGAACGGACATGGTTCTGATCCTGGACTACAAGAAAAACGGTTCCGGCAGCATGCTCTCCGACTCCGACGTTTTCTACCTGCTGGACTATCTGTCGGATGGGAAGACGGTAGGCAGGTCCAGGATCTCTACCTACCTCGGCATAGGCGAGGGCAGTACCCGCAGCCTGCTGAACATCCTGCTGGACTACGACCTCGTGAAGATACGGCAGAGAGGGGTGTCGCTGAACAGGAACGGGACGGAGTTCCTCTCCGCACTGGGCATGAGGGCGGTGTGCATGTCCGTACCGACCTTCGTCCTCGGCAGGTATCAGCAGGGGGTCGTCATCAGCGAGGCCTCGGAGAAGGTCTTCAACGGGATAGACCAGAGGAATGCCGGCATAAGGGCCGGGGGAGACGGATGCACCACGTGGGTGATGGAGGACGGACGCCTGATCATGCTGCCGAACTGGGACATGGACGTCCATAAGCCGAAAGTGTCCGAGAACATACGCAAGCTGACATCGATGGTGGACGGGGACGTCCTGATCGTGGGCGGAGGGGAGACGAAGCACGTGGCCATGGCCGCGGCAGGGGATGCGGCCCTCCAGCTCATCCGATGTCGAGTGCATTGCCATCCGATCAAGTGGATGCCGACACATGCCCGGACTCCCGGTTCACAACCTTGGAAGATAGTCGATGTTCTGTGCTTCCTTGATCGTCCGGATCACATTGAACACCGGAAGGCCCAACGCGGACGCTATCTGGATGCATCCCTCCCCCGCTTCATAACGGGACAGCACCCACTTTCTCTTGACCTCCGGGGCATCCTCCTCGACCAGTTCCTTGAAGAACATCCCTGGGACCTCGTCCCACCTGTTGGATTTGCAATTGGGGCAACGGGACGGCCCTCCGACCTTCCTGGATATCCAATTGTAGTTGCACACGTTGCATCTGCACTCCAACATCGGTTTGTTCCAGGCATATGAACCGCATTTGGGACACTTCATCGGCTCACCGCCTCTGCTCATCCACCGATAACCGCATCTCCTGCACTTCAGAAGATCACTGTCATCATCCGCGGTCGTGACCTTGAAACCGCTGTTACAGAAGGGACAATTGCATATGCCGTCCCTGTCCATCTTGACCTCCACGATGCCAACCGCCCTGTGGTCCGATCCGATTGCATGCTCATCCAGTGTCTGAAGAGCGTTGTGCACTGTGTTGGACATATCATCCAATATCAATTATTGTTTCTAATATGTTGTTATGGAAAAAAGTGGTAACTTATGTAATATGACCTCGAACAATGTGTAGAATCCTCGTAATTAAGGTCATTTTACAGAAAAAACATCGACGATAGTGACTGAACGGGTCCTCGGTGAATATCGTATCGTCCACGATGATGCCGGAATTTGAATAAGCGTCCATTATCCTGTCGAAGGCCTGCCGGACATCGCCCTCGTCCTTGAACAGATGTCTGGCTATCGCTTCCGTCCCCATGCCCGTGAAATGCAATGCGAGGATCTCCGCATCATCGAAGGTCAGGGACAGCCTCTTCCTGAAATAATCGATGGTCTGCACATAATCGTCCTTATGCCGGACCATATCGTTCGCGAGCGACGAGAACTCGTCCTTCAGCTCGCCGTTGTTCACACGCCTGATCAGATCCCCGATGGTCAGGTCCAATTGCCTCAGTACCTCTTGAATGTACATGCACGAGACCGGGATGTCATCATCCCACAGGTATACGCATCCATAGCCGTTCTCTACCACATATGTCAGGAACATGCTCTCGGACGACCATAGACGCATGGATGTCGTCTCGATCCTGTCGTGATAGCTTACCTGGAGCCCACATCTAGGGCATGATATCGTCCCGCCATCCCTTGTGTACCACTTGGAGCCACATCCCTTACAGACGATGAGCATCGTCTCGGGACGGGTCCTGACACCGGAGTATTGTGGAACTCCATCCCCGGAGTTTGTTACCACGGCCATAGGCTCGTTCCACTTCCGGCTCTTACATCTGGGACACATGGATGCGGCATCGTCCGACCGCGTAGGCCTCATCCTCCATGCATGCCCGCACCTCTGACAGCGCACGGCCATGGAAGGACGGTCCCACACCCGGGACTGGCACAGAGGGCACTTCGACGGATGCCGAGACTGGTTCCTCCACACATATCCGCATTGCTGACACATAATGCGTTCCGCCTTTGGAAGGTTCCACCCGGTCGAACGACAGAGTGGACAGCTTTTGGGAAGGGCACTCCCTCTACGGACCCAATCATAATCGCATTGGTTGCAATGCAGGTTCCGATCCGAATCTGGCTCGTTCTGCCTCCGCCCACAGGACGGACATGAATACTCCAACGACTCCATCCTGAATTCATTGCCGCAGAATCTGCAGATACGGACGCGTCTCTCCGGAACGTCCCATCTTGATGAATGACACCGAGGACATCTCCGAGGTGTCGAATCGGCCCTCGTCGTCCAGAAATGCCCACATCTGTAGCAGTATGCCGATGGACGATCATCTGTCACCTCACCATTCATCATACCCTCCGCATGCACCCTCATACGAACCGACATATGCGTCGATTCCATGAATGTTATGGATGGATGTATCAGCCAATTTATAAATATAGAACCTCCCATGTACTTCCGAGGTCGTCACGGAACACCTGATATTGCCATGTCCCGACAATCACCTGCTTGGGTTCCAGAATGCTCATAATCCAATCCTCCTTTTGGAAGCGGCGACCTCTCCATCGATCCGATGCAACGTAAGGCCGTGATCCCGCTGACATCAAGTTTCGCAGATCACAACGATGGGACCGCGTACGGCGGGAAGCACACCGCGTCTTCCCCGACTCCCAGACCCTTGGTGCGCGGAATGTAGACGATGCCTGAGGATCAACATGCCCTTGTTCACACGTGGCCGCACTCGACTCCCCGAGGACCATCTCCCGGATGCGCGATGCTTCCAGTGCGACCCAACAGTCGACTCAGACGCCATATGAGACGCCGATCCGGCCGAGACCGATCTGACGTGACAGGATAGGCCCGGACATCATATTCCGGACCCTATGATGGTTGGATGTATCAGCCAATCTATAAATACGGAATCATCCATGTACTCTCGAGGCCGTCAGGGAACGCTTACAAGGATGCCTTTCCAAACAATCGCCTGCTAGAGTTCCGAAACGCTCAACGATCCAATCTCCTTTGGAAAACGACGGCCTCTCCTCCGACATCGCGAACACCCGTACGGCCGACGGACCGCCCCCTCATTGGGACGGTCCGGAGG
>NZ_JBEQWH010000012.1:0-54211 GCF_047501175.1 Candidatus Methanoprimaticola sp. MG2 | reverse complement strand
CGACGATTGCGTAGAGGTCCCCGTCCATGAAGACCTCGTGACCGGGCATCTCCGATTGATAGCGCGTAATCTCGGCCATCACCTGGGACAGGGTCAGGTCGCACGTGCGGATGTCAATCAGCACGGAATCGCGGCCTCCGTTCGCAGTACTTAAATCTCTGTTGTTCCATCTCATATACAGACCTCAGCGTCTTGGAACGGCGGCCGTTGTTCCCCGCCGTTCCTCTTTTCTTCAATCGGTTTCGTAAGCGGTTTCGCACGGCCGGACGGCAAACGTCACCGGTTCCGTGCCTTCCCCCGGGCCCAATGATGGGACGGGGCGTGTTGGGCCTGGGGCCCGGAAGAAGCGTGACTCATGAGCTGCCCATCACCTCGCGGACCAGTGGCCACTTCTCCAGAGGCAGGGGGCACTGCCCTCTGAAATCCAGCATGGCCTCGTCGACGCCGCAGTCCGAGCAGATGTAGAGCGGGACCCGTCTGGAGAGGGCGTTCATGACCATCCTCCCCTCGAGGGGCCCGCCGCAGCGGGGACAGATCCTCCCGTACACCCCCGAGCCTATGCTCTGGGACTCCTTCAGGTACGTGACCGCATCCTCCGGGGTCATGGTATCGTGACCCCGGGGAACCAGCGCTCGAAGTCCTGGGCGGAGCAATACCCGGCGTAGCACTCGACGAAGTCCTTGACCCTGTCCATGGCCTCCTCGGTGAGCTCCATGCGGAGATTGATCCACAGGTACTCGCAGTAGGGGGAGACCGACTCCACCTCGGCCGAGAGGACATCGGCCCATTCCCGGCGGGCGTCGTCCGACAGGTTGTCCGCGGCGATCCCGCAGACCGTGGCGTAGGGGGCGTCTTCGTCAAGGCTGTGGGCGAGCTCGAAGTAGACGGACGAGAGCAGTTCCGCGTCTATGAGGTCAATCAGGCGGAGGTCCTCCGGCAGGGACCCGCGGACCGGCTCCACCCTCACTTCCCTGAGGGAGTAGACGTAGGTCCCGTCGGGACCGCGCTCCCTCCTGAGGTCCCCGCGGTCGCAGAGCTGCTTGAGGCGCCTGGTGGCGTTCGCGGGGTTGAGGCCCTTCACGTCGATGACCTCGCGGGAGACGAAGCCGTCCGGATGCTCCATGGCGAAGGCCATGATGTCCTCTGTGAGCATCTCAGGCCTCCAAACTCTCAATTTCCTTCTTCACAATGGTTCTGACGATGTATGTGGGAGATCTGTCACTCTCCTCTGCCATCTTCAGAATCTTAGCATAATCCTCGTTCGTGAAACGAACATTGATTTGATTGCTTGTCTGCTGTACTGATATCATTAGTAGCAATAATATCAAACTAGAATATAAATAATTCTGCTATACAAAAGTAGTAAAATATCGTTGCTACTAACAATATCACGTGAAAACTCCCAAAAGCATTCAGGTTAACATCAGATTGACGCCAGATGAGGCGGATGCGATAGATCGCCTGATTGAATCCGGAGATTTTGATAACAAGACCGAATTCATCAGATTCGCATTGAAAAAAGTCCTGAAAGCATACGATGGCCAAAGAATGGGTTTTGAACTCTCTGATCAGACCGCTGACATATCTGAGGGGGGGGGAACTGAGATCCTGACCTCAGATGGAGCAGCGAAGAGCGGCTCCGGAAGAGGTACGGGGCCCTCTGACAAGGCTGTTTCAAACGCATCGTGTGAAACGGGATGTCGCGGGGGGGGGGGCGATGCCGGTAGACGACTTCGTCCGTGACCACGTCGAAGGGTTCTGCGGATCGGAGATTTTCGATGTGATCCAGATGCATCTCAGGCGGAGAGGCGTGATATGACGGTCAGATGAAAATCGAAGCGGCCAGAAGGATGAGCATCATGGTTGCTGAAGAAGATCTGTCAGAAAGCACGGTATGCGTCGACGACTGCCCACCGATCGAGGAAGACTGCGACGATACCTCGTATGTGGATTCAGACATCCAATCCCCTTTCTTTGATTCCGAGAGGCGGCTGTCCTTGGAGAAGCCACTGAATCTGTTGGTCGGAGTGGTCATCATTACCCTGGCAGTCATCATGTACGGTTTCAGTCCCATCTCTTGGTGGGAAGCGATTCTGGTATCATGCCCAGGGATCTGCATCCTGATACCGTCGGTATCACACATCGATCTCCCGAAGGAGTATGATGCTGATTCGGGATTCGATTTCTGGTATCGCGGTACTGACTTCGAGGTTCTTGGAGCCCGTCAGGACATATCGATGCAATTCCCTATGCAGATCTCGGTTATTGTCACCTCTGTGCAAAAGCTCGGAACAATCGTTGGATTCGGGTTCCTGATGATCACTTCCTATGGTGTGTTCATCTTCAGCGATCAATCGCATCTATACGATCCGTCCGTGTGCGTCCTCATCATCATGTCATTCGCCATGATGGCCGCAGGCAGTGTGGTGGGGATCCGTTCCCTCGTATCATACAAGGCATCACCTTCAACTGGCGCGAACCTCTATGAGCTCATGGATTCCGACTGGTATGAATGGGGATATCAGGCATCGAGAGACAATTTCATGGCCAAGGCATTCTTCGAATCCATACGGAAGGACTCCGAACTAAACATAGATATCAGGTGGACGGTCTACTTGCTCTCGGCAGCTCTCATACCTATGATGGCATCGGCGGCATTGTGCGTGATACTATGACCAAGAAGAAGACCAGAACCACCCGCAAGAAGGGGGATCCCCGCAAGCTCGGATATATGACCGCGTCCGGCCCTCCCAGGGACGAGCGCGGACGCTTCATATCCCCCTATGAGGAGGAGCGGTCCAAGCCGCGGTTCCTGGACAGGTTCCGCAGGAAAAAATGAGTTCTCAAGCGTCACGATGTGAGAATCCCTTACATCGGATTACACGTTTCACACGGATGGCCATCGTGCTTTTGGCGTTCTATAAACCATCATATCCCTCCATTCCAGTCCCATGGTATGATGCGATGCATCATTTTACGCATCGCCGACCCAGGCATCGGGAACAGTCTGATCTCATCGACCTGACGGTCAGATGCAGGCCGAAGCGGCCAGAAGGGCGAGCATCAGAACATTGAATCCCAGGATGTACTTCCAGTCTATCAAACTGCTCTCCTTATCCTCCGATTCATGCAGTCTGCGGATGATCCAGAACACCACATGCATCAGGAACGCTACGGTGTTGAACAGTATGATGCCGCAGAGGATCACTATGAATGCCAGATTCTGAAGCTGCACCTGCCCTATACCGGCAAGGGCGCTCCCCAGGATGTTCATCCCGCCGGAGAACGCCACCACTATCGCCGCGAAGATGGCCAGGATGGAGACCATCTCGAGCTGGAGGTTCTTGATCTTCCGGACCGCCTTCTTCAGCTTACGTTCGGATTCAACGGAACTATCATACACTTCGGACAGTTCATCGTAGAGCTCGCTGAACCTTTCCTCGTACTCGGCACGGTCCACCATGCGCTGCATCTCGAGATTCACATGATCGCTCAGTTTCAAGAGGTGGCCGAAGAGCTGAGGGTCCATTTCGCTCCATTCATCGGACCTCCCGACGTGGCGGTACAGCGAGACCAGATTCGTCGTAAGCGGTTGGAGGCTGTCGGGATCGCCCCCGGATATCGCCATCAGGATAGGGAACAACTCCGAGTACAGCTGCCTGTAGTCATCGGAGTAGATTTCCGACATCCGGGACGCATATGATTCAAGCACATAGCTATCATCCTCCAGATAGACTTCGGACATGTCGAAGAGAATCTCTATGAGAGCGTCGCGCTTATCCGCGACCTTCTCTTCGGGAAGTGGAGGAATCACGCGCGACATTCTATCTTTATAATCGTGTCGAACGGGATCTTCGTGTACTTCTCGCCTTCTTTGTACACCCGCTTCCACGGATAGCCGTCCCTATGAGTCAGGTTGACGAGCTGGCTTGCGGTGAAATCCTTGTGGTCGTCCGCGAATTCGATTAGGAAGTCCGTCGTCTGCCTGTCCATCTCGGCAGGTTGCTCGGAGTGGAGGATCGGCATGCCCGCGTAGATCCTGTACTCGCGATAGACCTTGGGAACGACAGGGCCGTACTTCCATGCATAGATGTCGTCATTGAACAGGTATTCGTCGAATCTCTGGAAATACTTGACCCAAGCGTAATAGAGCATCTTCTGAAGCTTCATGTTCGTGACGGGATTGCCGTCCGCGATATACTTCCGCACGATAAAGCGTGCGACGTCCGAAACATCGTACGTTGTCATACTCCCGACCCTATGTCCCCTAAACGGTCGAAGTAGATAAAGAGAGATGCGTGCGGTCGACAAACTTCGTATCATCTGGTCATACTAATGAGATTTGATGAAATTAAGGTAAAGTTAAGGATGCCTGTCGAATGACAGTTGCTATCATGCATCCCGCCATGTTTATCTATCGGGACGACGAATTCTAATTAACTACTCTGTCCGGAGTCAGGGAGATGTTCTACTTCCCTCCGGAGCCGGAGCAGTGGTCCGGGTACAGGGGGGCGCCTGCCCGCCTCCGGATTCTGATCTCATTCCTTGACCCTCTCGTGCCTGCGTATCCTGTGGATTTTCATCCTCATGGACCTCGCTCTGAGCGGATACCCCTTGGTGGCGGAGCCAGCGGCGTTGGCGACGTAGTCCTGAGTCTGCAGCAGGTCTCTGTATCTCGAGTTCGAGGAGCTGAAGCTACCACCGTCCACCTTCCTATCATCCGTCGATTTGGATCTGCAAAGTTCTCCGACATTGTGCACAGCATCATGTTCGTCCACGATGATCATAACTCCATAGGATTCGGTGCCGTTCAAGGCCTCGTCTATCACGTATTCCAGGACTCCCCGGCGTACACGCCCTTTCCTCACCCTGTATTGTTTCTTCGATTCGTGATCGTTCTTCTCTACGTCCCATCCATGAGGGGGACGTTTTTTGTCCACATACGCCGCACCTGTCCTGATGCCTAGGGAACGGATGGCGAGAGACATGCGCACGCGGTTCCACAGGCCGTCTTCGTTCGCTTTTGCCTCGACCTTCTTCCCTGCCCTCCTGCGGTTGTCAACCGCGAGGCGGACCATCTCCTTCGGCTCGTCGGTCACGGAGTAGGCGTATCCGAATGTAGGCTCCTTCCTGGAATACGGGCTGACGTTCCCGAAGTCGTCGATGACGATGTATGTGGGCTTTATGAAGCGGCCGTCGGGGCCTCTGAACTGCCTCCGTACCTGTTTCGACCTGGACGACTTCACCGTCCGACCCACCTCTCTCGACCGAAGAGGACCCTCGACATCCTAGCCCTCACCCTGTCTATCCTGCCCTTCATGCACTTCCGGCGGTACTCGCGGCGGGATGCTCTCCGTCCGGTGGAGAGCTCCCTCGCACGTCCGCGATAGTATGCGCGGTGGATCTCGCGCTGCTTCATGTCACGGGGGGCGCTCACATCATCTCCCTCCTCTCTTCTTCCCTCCGGACCTGGAGAACAGGGTGGTCTGCGAGGTCTTCCCGGATCTCCTGCCGGTGTTCTTCGCGGGCTTATCCTTTCCGCTGTTCCGCTGCTGCCTCTTCCCATCCGGCTTGCGGCCAGTCGCGTTCTCCATCGTGGAGATCGCCATCCTGTTCCCGAGCTTCAGCCTGGAGATGTGCGACCTGGACCAGTTGGCGTTCACCGATGCCACGGCATCCTTCCCGCTCAGCGGCTTCCCGGTGCCGTTGGTGAACAGTTTCCTGTCCTCCTCCGCCATCCTGCGGGCTTCCGCCGGCGTGGGGTTGCGGTAGCGGTGCGTCTTTGCGTCGTAGACCTGGACGTGGGCATAGTATCCCGAGGGGTCGAAGTCCTTCTGCCTGGCCATCTGCTCGGCCACCGTGCAGGACTCCTCCACGCACACCGCCTCCCTGGCCTTCGCCCTGGCGATGGTCTCGGGGTCATTCGACGATCCCGTGTATGGGATCCTGTCTGCGGACAGCCTGGTGGACGCGCCCGACCTGTCCCTGTCGACGGCCCTGAGGTGGTGGACCCCCTCGTGGACCACGACGCCGTTCCGTATGCCGTTGTCCCGGTCAAGCTGTATGATGTCCCCGCTGTGGGTTCCGGCGACGTTCGGGTCCAGCGGGCGCGCCTCGAGGACGATCTCCCCCTTGGCGACCATCCTCTTCTGGTCCTCGATGGACGGGAACGCCTCGTCGAAGGCCTTCCTGATCCGCATCTCCTCGCCCGGCATCCCGTACACGATGATCCTCTCATGGACCTTCCTCGATTCGCCCTTCCTGTCGCCCACGTTGCGGAGCGGCCTCCCGCGGACGTCGATGCTCTCTATGTCGTATGCGTCCGGGTCAGCCATCCATGCGGCCGCCTGCCTCGGGGTGATCCTTACAGGCAGGACCACGTCCGCCCTCTGGTCGTAGTCGTTCCTCGGGGAGCCCCTCGCCTTGAGGTATCTCGCCAGGAATCCAGGCGGGACGTATCCGTCGTCGTCGACCTGGACGGTGACCCTCCTCCCCGAAGACGGCAGTGTGACCGTCTCAGTCTTCGTCATGCCCCTCGCCTCTTCCCGCTCCTCTTCCCGCCGTCCTTCTTCCGGACCTTGGTGATGCTGCCGTCGGGCATCATGACCTCGTAGAACACGATGCTCATGCCTGCTCCCCCCGCCTTCCTCCTGGCCTCGGTCTTGGCGTCGTAGCGCCTCATCCTCGCGGCCGACCTGTCCAGGGAGATCTGCTTCCTGGTGTTCCTCCTCTGCTTCTTCTCATCCTTCTCCGCCTGGGCTTTCCTCTTCTGCTCCGGCGTCCTTCCCTTCAACACGGACTTCCTGCCCGATCTCTTCTCTGCCATGTGGATCACCTTGATTCCATTCGTTCGACCTTCCTTTGACCCGCGCATACGCGTGCGTACGCGTCGTTGCGGAGCAACGTGCGCGCGTGCACGCGCGCGCAAAACTAGGCCGATGAATAATCGGCCCGGATTATTCACGAATATTCAGCCCCGAAGGGGCGATATTCGTCTTCCGACGAGCTTATTCAGCCCTCATTCACCTCCTGCCGACCCAACGATCTCCCTGACCCGGGAGACCATGCGGGACACCTTCGCCTGGCTTATCCCGAGGGCGCTGGCTATGTCCTGCTGCCTCTCCCCTCCGACGCTGCGCTCGTAGCATTCGAGGGCCAACGACCAGGCCGGGTCCCCCCTTATCCGTTCCAGGGGGTCGACGGCCGCCTCCTGCTTCGGGGCGTCGTCAGACTTCACCATCGCCGGGAAGCCGTCCCAGTCGGTCATCGGGAGGTGGTAGATCCCGACGCCTCCCCTGGATATCGGCTTCGGGCCTATCCTCCCCACCGAGTAGGACTTGACCGTCTGCACGCCGCGGTCCATGGAGTCCCATATGTCGTCGAGGACGCCCATGTACCTCTGGCCGACGAAGTCCTGGATGCTCCTGCGCTCCGATTCGGACGACATGTTGGTCTTGAAGATCAGCGACGTCCCGTCCCTGAACCCGGGGTCCAGGTCGTTCCATCTCTGCCATCCGAACTCGCACAGGAACACCCCCGACTCCGACTTGATGAAGTCCCTGAAGTGATGGCGGAGCCGGTTGAACACCCCCAGGAGCTCCGCCTGCTCGTACACCATCCTGGAGGACAGGCACTTGCTCGCGTCGTCCACGATGCAGTACTGCACCGGGGCGTCGTCGATCATGGTGAGGGCGGTGCGGAGGTCGTCGGTGTAGATCAGGTTCACGTTGGAGCGCCCGTACTTCCCCACGGCGATCTCCGCCCGTGTGCGGAACGTCTCCGACTTCCCGCATCCGGGCTTGCCGACGATGCATCCGTGCCTCCACTCGATCTGATGCCTCTCCTCGTCCGGCAGGTCCACGAAGAAGCGCCTGTGCATCTCGTCGGTGATGTCCCTGCTGCGGAACGTGTCCGGAAGGATGTCGTCCAGGGAGATCAGACGGGACGGGAGGGACATCGGGGGGATGTCGGTTATCATGGCCTCCCCCTCACGTCCGCCAGGGAGGACATGTCCACGTCCGACTCCACGGCATCCGGGACCACCGCGGACGCCGCCTCGAAGAGGGTGGCGGGGTCCTCCTCGAATATCCTCTTCATCTTCTCCACGCCCGCGAGCGTGTTGTCGCTCTCGAGATACGACTCCAGCCTCTCCAGCTCGTCCCTGACGAACTCCCTCCTGGGGATCTCCAGGGATGCGCGCATGGCGTAGGCGATCTCCGTCATGGCGTTGGGGTCCCTCGACCCGGAGCGGTCGTCCTTGATGTCCCTGACCTCGTTCCCCCGGGGGTCGAAGACCTTGGTCCAGTGGGACTCCCTGAGGGAGAACCGGATCTGGAAGTAGCCGTCCTCCAGCTCGGTGCGGTCTATGGTCCCGCCCATCTCCGAGTACCTCCCGAGCATCTCGTCGAAGCCGCGGATCTGGTCGTCCACCAGGTCCTTCACCGGCCCGAGGGCCTGGATGATCTGGACGGTCTCCAGCCACTCGTCCCCGGAGACGATGGCCTCCGTGAGGATCTTCGACATCCTCCGGGGCCTCTTCCTCTCCTTCCTCTCACTGCTGCCTTCCTTCCTTCCGAGCATCCTTCTCACGCTCCCTCTCCTTCTCCCTCTGCTTCTGCGCCCACCTCCTCGCCGCCACACTCAGCGACGCTCCCGGCGCCTTGCTGTAGACGTCGGCCAGGAACTCGGCCACGGTGTCGGCCATCCTTATGTTCAGGCTCTGGCGGAGCCTGAAGATCTCGTTGTTGGCCTCGATCAGGTCCCCCTGCATCCTGTCCAGCGCCTTCGCGTCGCGGACGAGGTCCACCCTGGACACCATGGAGCCCCTGGCGACGCGTACGCTGGTGACGTAGCGGCGCATGTAGAGACGGGGCTCCACCTCCACGGTGGCGTTCAGCCTGCGGACGTACTTTTGCCTCTTCTCGGGCGGTACCTCGTAGGTCTCCCACCACTCGGCCATCAGGAACTTCTTCCTGAACTCGGGGAAGAGGGGGTACGACGTGACATCGTCCCAATCCGGCACCAGGGCGGCATTGCTGACGACCTCGTGCTCCACGTGGAAGAACAGGCGCTTGAACAGCTCCCTGTTGGACTGCTCCTGCCTGTAGGTCCTGCCGTCCTTGGTGTACAGGATCCAGTGCTCCCCGTACGTGGACTTGTCCGGGTTGAAGCAGCGGATCATGATGTACCGGGTCCTGCCGGAGACGATGTATCCTGCGACGTACCCGATGGCCAGCGGCACGTACCAGTAGGAATCGATGCCGACGTACGCCACGGACAGCCCCGGGACGTACTGGGCGATGACCTGGGCCCCGATGAAGAACATCAGGACCAGCGTGAAGGCGTCCACCGGGTAGAGGAAGTAGGTCTTCTTCTGCACGGCCGCACCCATGGCCACGCCCAGCACCACGACCATGGTGGTCAGCACGATCATGGAGACGGTGTCCGTCAGACCACCCCCATGAACGCGAGGGTGGACACGATGAACAGGACGGCGAACACGGGCACCTTCCACCAGACGTGCTGCCATGTGGCGATGGCGAGATGGAGCCCGAACACGCCTAGCCCGAAGAGGGACCAGGTGTAGTCGTTCAGCACCCCGCCCAGGTTGAGCGCCACGACGAAGGCGGCGAACACCCCGACCCCGTATACCATGGCATGCTCGGCATCGTTCCGGAACACCGCCCATGCCAGGTTCAGGACGCACCATATCGTCCCGAGGTAACCGCAGACTTCGCCGACAGGGATCTCGATCATGCGCGGATCACCATATCAGCCCCGCGATAGCGCCTGCCAGGAAGTACCCGGCGACGGCCGCGACGATCCCGATCAGTATCAGCCACGGGTTCCTGACGAACAGTCCCGCCAGCGCCACGACGGCGCCGATGAGGATGACGATCAGCTGCAGCAGAGGGACCACGTCTATCGTCCTGGGGGTGTCGGGGACGTCGGGGACGTCGAAGCCGATGAGCCCCAGGCGCTCCATGGAGACCACGTCGAGGTCCAGGGAGGACACCTCGGTGCCGTCGCTGACGATGTTGAGGATGTCCAGGGTCGCGCCGGTGATCCCGATGATGCTGGAGCCCTCGGTCACGCCGTCCCATGCCTCCAGGTCCTCTATGCCCGTGGCCCATACCATCGCCAGCCCCTCGACGTCCATCCTGTGGCTCCCGACGGACAGCGTCGCATCGCTGTAGACGAACGGGGTGAACACCGCGCCCTCCGCGATGAGCACGCCCTCGTAGTAGATGTCCCCGTAGCAGTACATGCCGAGGCTCTCGCCGGAGACCAAGATGCCGTCGGGTGTGGCACCCTCCCCGAGCTCTGCCATCTGCTCCATCGCCGCCAGGTACATCACCGCCGCCTGAGCGGAGGTGAGCGCGGTGTCCACCTGTGTGCCGGACGTTATGGACGACGGCTTCAGGAGGGCGGAGCTCTCCCCGAGCCTGTCGTAGATGTTCCATGCGGCCTCCCCCGCATAGTTGGCGGAGAGTGCGGCGTGGTTGATCGCGTCGGAGACGTCGGAGTACGATGAGAGGACGAGTCCCAGGTCGGGGACGATGTCGGATGTCACGGTCCCGCCGTTCCCGTCGGAGTACGAGATCCCCAGGGCAAGGGAGGACGACACGGACGAGATCCCGTCCCTCACGATCACATAGGACCCTCCGGACTCGTAGACGTGGGCGTAGCCGGAGCCGTTGCGGAGCAGCATGCATGCCGTTGGCATCAGGCCGTCGGCGGACACGGAGCCGTGCAGGTTCTGCGACAGATACGACGTTCCGAGGCCGAGCTCGTACCACCCGGACGTCACCCCCATGCCTGCGAGGTCGTTCTCGCCCTCGCTGAGCTGGTAGGTCCTCCCGGTGCTCGCGGACGTGAGGGACCCGGGACCGCCGACGGCGTACATGATGTTGGTGCGGTCGGACCAGCCCTCCTCGCCCTGGTCCACCACGTCGACGTAGACGCGGAACGACGTCGATGTCGGCGAGACCATCCTGAGGAGCTCTGCCGAAAACACGCCGTCCGATGTCCAGGAGTGCCCGTCCCAGTCGAAGGACACCCTCATCGAGTCGTAGGCATCGCCCTTCGCGGCCCACGACCCGCGGTATCCGGACCAGGACTGGGAGAACTCGTTCCAGGTGCTCGTGATGTTGTAGTTGTAGATCAGGGAGTTGTAGATCAGCGAGGACCTCTCCAGTATCCGGTCCCCGTCGTATGTCCCCTCGTCCGTCCATAGGGATGCGGCGGCCGTCTCCGCCTGGAGGTCGAAGTACGCCTCGACGAAGGACCAGAGCTGCGCATCGTTCACCGCGAGCTTGCTCCAGATGCCGGATGCGGTGTCGTAGTTGCTGGTGACGAGCTGTGCCTGCAGCTCCCTCAGCGTGGCGTTCACGGAATCGTCCAGCGTGCCATCCGGCACCGAGCCGTCGCCCGACCATGTCGCCAGCGTATAGGTCGCGTACGCGGCCACGGCCATGGTGATGAGGGCACCGACCAGATGGAGGGCGGGGACCACTAGGACGGGCAGTACCGCCTCGTCCTCCTCGATGACGTTTCCGTCGTCCAAGGCTACCCCCAGGGGGCAGGCGAGGACGAGGACGGCGCAGAGCACGCTCAGCACCGCCCTCCTGTTCCTCGCCTCCCGGAAGGAAGTCGTTTCATCGTATGCCATCCGAGTCACCTCACGGCATCAGCCAGAACGATGCCCCTATCAGGAGCATCCCCCCGATCGCGGCCACGAGCGCGGCGATCCCTGCGATCGGGTACATCCCGGCCCATAGCGAGATCACCATGATCAGGACCCCGACGATGACCATCGCCAGGCAGAGGTACAGGACCGTCCTGTCCTCATCCTGTGCAGGCTCGGACCCTTCACCGGCGTCCGTCACGGTCACCGTGGCGGAGAACTCGTCGGTCACGGTCTGTCCATCGATCGTCGCGGTCACACGCTGCGTCACCGTGTACGTCCCCGGTCCGCTGTACGTGTACTTCGTGGTGCCGGTGTTGGACTGGACGAAGCTCCCGCCCTCGGTCCACCGGTAGAACGTCACGTCGGCGTTGGACGCGGTGCTAGTGACGGTCACGGTGAGGCCGTCCGTCTCGAACGAGAACCCCGCCGTCGGCACGGTGGAACCTTCGGTGACGGTCAGCTTCCAGGACAGGGTGTAGGACCCTGCCGTCAGGGTGACGTCGTAGGTCTTCCCGACGTACGACGTGCTGCTCGGTGTCCCGGAGACCTTGACGTAGTTGCTGCCGGTCGTCACGGACAGGAACGGGCATCCGGTCACGCTCGGCGTGACGCCTTCGGTGTCCATCCCGAGGGTGAACGCGTACTCGTGGTTGTACTGCACCGACGTCCCCGGGGCGCTGTCGGCGACCAGGATAATGAGCGTCGACGTCACGGAGCCTGCGGCGTTGGAAGCTGTGGCCCTGACGGTGTAGCTTCCCGATCTGGAGTAGGTGTGGGTGGACGACGGCCCGGTTCCGGACGTCCCGTCCCCGTAGTCGATGCTGATGCTCGAAGCGTCCACGGCGGTCACGCTGAAGGTGATCCTGTAGGCGTTGCCTGTGGACACCGTGTATCCGAAGTCCGTGATGACGGGGGCATCCTGCGTGACAGGCGCCTCGGACACCACGATGACGACCTTCTCGGTCGCCGAGGCGTATCCATCCTTGGAGGCGGTGATCTCGAGCGTGTAGGACCCGGCGGTTGTCGGTGTGCCGGAGATGGCGTGTCCCGACACGGACAGCCAATCGACACCGGAGATGGAGACCTCCGCGTCCGAGGGCGTGGTCTGGACACTGTACGCGTAGCGGTATCCGACGGTTGCCTCCGTGCCTCCGACGGAGTCGATGGACACGGTACTCGGTCCCTCTACGGCGATGATGGTCACCGATCCGTACTCTTCTCCATCAGGTATCCAGAACTCCACTGTGATAGTACCTGCCTTCGATACGGTACCAGCGTACTTGGCTCCGGACTGAGAGATGCCGTATCCGGATGTGACATCGGAACAAACCCAATTTCCACTGCACGATATCGTCACACTGCTTCCAACAGCGACGTAGTATGTTTCGCCGATGGCAGCATCGGCGGTGGTGTCAAGTGCGGTCAACGGGTCTGTTTCGGATCCAAACGTCGTCGCGTCCGAGTCCTCGGACCCGAACGCGATCATGGCCCCCATCGCACAGACGACCATGAGGGTCACGGCCAGCATGGCGATTGGACGGCTTCTATTAAATTCAGAGAACATAGATCACAACTCCGTTGGAAGGCGTGTTGGTGTATTCGAGGGCGCTGACGACGGTCAGCGTGAAGGTCTGGACGTCGGAGGTGTACCCGGTCTTGCTGGCGGTCACCGTCACCGTGTGGGATCCGACGCTCGTCGGCGTCCCGGAGACGCTGCTGCCGCTGACGGACAGCCAATCCGCCCCGGAGACGGATATGGTGCATCCAGAGACATCCGTGGACACCGTGTACAGCCATTCCTGGCCGACGATAACCGCGGTCGACGCAGGACTGCTCGTGATGTCGATGACAGCCTCCTGCCATACGGCGTAGAGCGTCCTGGTCGAGCTGTATCCCACGGAGATCGTGTCCCCGGGCTGATATGTTGCGCTCGTGGCGGAGCTCGATGTGCTCCATCCGAGGAAGATGTACCCGGACCTGGTGGGCTCGGTGGCGGAGATCGTGAACGTGTGGTTGGTCGTCGACGTGCCGGTGTACGACTGCTGCGACGGCGCTCCGGACCCCCCGTTGGCATTGTATGCGAGATAGCACGTGTACTGGGGGTTCGTGACGGTGACGGTGTATGTCTTCGATGCCCCTCCGCCGTCTTCCGCGGTCGCCTTGATGACCGCGGTCCCTGCCGCCTTCCCGGTCACCGTGCATGTGCCCCCGGTGGAACTGGAGGAGCCGCTGATGGTGACGTAAGCGGACCCTGACTGCACGGACCATGTGACGCCGCGGTCGTCCGCGGAGGTGGGACTGGCCGTGGCACGGAGGGTCACGGAGCTGCCGACCTCAACGCTGGACGTTCCCGAGATCGAGATGGACGAGACGTAGGTGACGGGCTCGGTTATGGTGATCGTCTTGGTGGCCGACTTCCCGGAACCGTCGCTGGCGGTGGCCTTGACGGTCACGGACCCTGCGGACTCCAGCGAGATGACGCAGCGTCCCCCTGTGGAGGTGTCGGTCTGGCTGGTGATGCTGGCCCTGGAGCTCCCGGAGGTGATGGACCATGTGACGGTCCTGTCCGTCGCACCGGAAGGCGAGGTCGTCGCGGTGAGCGTGATGGTCTCGCCGACCTCCCCGGAGGAGGATCCGGAGATCGAGACGGATGTCACCGGTGTGGAAGCATTGACTGCGATGATGGTCACCGATCCGTACTCTTCTCCATCAGGTATCCAGAACTCCACTGTGATAGTACCTGCCTTCGATACGGTACCAGCGTACTTGGCTCCGGACTGAGAGATGCCGTATCCGGATGTGACATCGGAACAAACCCAATTTCCACTGCACGATATCGTCACACTGCTTCCAACAGCGACGTAGTAGGTCTCTCCGATGGCGGTATCAGCCGTGGTGTTGAGTGATGTCAGCGGACTCGAGGCGGTCCCATTGGCCGCATCCGAATCATCCCAGATGGATGTCGCACCGAATATGGCGCAGAGCGCCATGACGAGCACTGCCACCACGGCGAAGAGTCTTCTCCCCCCGGAGGGGGAAGGGGTTTCGGAGATCGTCAGATCACCCCGGTGTAGAGAAGCGCCGCGACGATCGCGGCGGCCACGGCGGCCACGCCGGGCATCCAGTTCCTGGTGACGAGGGTCGCCAGGGCGAGGATCGCCGCTGCTATCGCCATAAGGATCCACAGGGGGAACGACTCCCCGTCGGTCGCCCCGGTCTCCGTCCAGTGCGCGATGAGCGTGATGTTGCCCGTCACCGCCGAGGAGAAGTCCCACTCGGTGTCCCCGAGGTACCATCCCGCGAAGCCGAAGCCATCCCTGACGGGGTCCGCAGGCTCGACGGCCGCGGACCCGGAGACGACCTGCTGCTGTGCGATGACGGTCCCTCCGGCACTGTCGAACGTGACGGTGAACACGTCGGCGGTGCCGACGTACTCCCATCCGGCATAGAGGGTGACGGGCTCGGTGACGAGCGAGGACCAGTCGTAGGGCACGGTCAGGGAGGCATCGGTGTACCATCCCTGGAACTCGTAGTCCTCCCTGACGGGCTCCTCGGGCTCGGTCGCCGCCTGTGCGGACTTCCCGCCGGAGGTCATGGTCACGGTACCGACCTCGGACCCTCCGTTGCTCTCGAAGGTGATCCACGGGAACCCTGCGATCTCGATCCTGTAGACGGCGACGGTGTGGGACCCCTCCCCGTCTCCGTCGGGGTCGTAGGTGTTGTAGGCGTCCTGCGTCACGTAGTAGACGCCCTTCTCGGCGTAGGTGTGCTGGGGGTTCCATGCCGTCACGGGCTCCGAGCTGTCCCCGAAGTCCCATGTGACCGACGATGCGTCGGACCCGGTGAACACGAACTGGAGGGTGTACCCGTAGAGGACGCCCATGTCCTCGTCGTACTCCTGCTCCTCCGCCGCGTCGACCGGCATGGAGAAAGTCATGACGGCCACGAGGGCCGCCATGGCCACCGCCAGCACGACGATGGACTTGTTGAGATCCGTCAAGGTACCAACCTCATTATCCCTTTCACAGGACCCAGACGACCAGTCCGTTGCTGGGCGTGTTGGTGTAGATAAGCTTCGAGACGACCTGGCAGGTGACGTCCATCGTGTCGGTCTGACCGGATTCGGTGACGACGCTGACGGTGACGGTGAAGGCCTCTGCAGGAGAGGATCCGGACAGGGTCAGGATACCGGTGGAGGCGTCGATGGTCACGGTCACCCCGTCGGGGACGCTGCTGGTGTCGATGCTCCATGTCGCTCCGGGCACGTTCGCGGTGAACGCGGACTCGACCGGGGTGCCGGCGATCGCCGCCACGGAGGAGCTTCCGGAGATAGACACCGCGGACTCAGCGGACACGGTGACCTGGAATGTCTTGGTCTGACCGTACGCGGTCGAGGCGGTGACGGTCGCGGTCCCTGCGGAGGCGTCGTCGGTGACGGTCAGCAGTCCGGTCTGGGTGATGCTGATGCCCGATGTAGGCGATACGGACCATGTTATGGCGGAGGTCCCGGACGTCGCACCTATCTGGACGGTCCTGTCGGGAGCTCCGGGGTAGATCACGACCGTGTTGGTGTCCGCGGTGAGGGACAGGGCAGGCTCGGACCTGATGGTGATGTCCTTGGTGACCGACTGCGCGGGCCCGTTGGCCGCCGTACCGGTGATGGTGACGGTGGTCTCCTGGTGGACGGAGGAGGATCCGCTCACGGCACCGGTGGCGGGGTCGAGGGAGAATCCTGCGGGCAGGGTCCCGGATGTGACGGCCCATGTGACACCGAGGTCGGCCCCGGTCTGCTCGATGGCGGCGGAGGAGACGGTGGTGCCGTAGGATGTGATGGTCTCGTCGGAACCTCCGACGATCTCGTTGAAGACGGTGAAGCTGATGACGAGGTCCTTCGTCTCCCCGCCGGCGTTGGCGGTCAGGGTCAGGGTGTTGAGACCGACCTGCGTGGGGGTTCCGGTGACCTTCCCGTTGGAGAACGCGAGACCTGCGGGCAGGCCTCCCTTGACGGACCAATCGATGTTCTCGGTCATCCCGGAGGATGCCTGAGGGGTGAAGTCGACGCTGGCGCCGACGATGATGTTGTTGATGGACCCGGACACGCTGAGTCCCTCGACGACGTTTATCCTGATGTGCCTGGGAAGCTCCTGGTAGAGTCCCGCGGTGTTGGTCACGGACATGAGGACTATGTCGTACGATCCGGATGTGACGCCGTCCTTGACGGTGACGGTCAGCGTCCCGCCGCTGACGGAGGCGTTGAGCCCCTCCTCCTCGTATTCCTGGATGCTCACTGTGACCTCGAGATCGCTGGGGTATGTCGGGGTGTACGTGTACTGGAATCCCGGGGCGAGGTCCACCTCGTAGACCTGCCCGTAGTCGCCCTCGATGGCGGCCTCGGATTCGTTGCTGCTCCCGAGCATCACCACAGCGGTCCCGACGACGGCGATGATCGCCATGATGGCGACGATCGTCGATTTCGATGCGGATGCGGTTGAACTCATGATATTCACCTGGGTCCGATTCTCCACGCGCCTGAGGCACGGTCGGACCCAGATGCATATCCGGAACTGGGATTATCTACCCGAAGAAATCTAAAAAACCGAAAACGTGGGCCGAAATCGGTCATCCATATCGTCGATGGCGTCCATCAGGGGCTCCAACGACTTCTCTTCAGCCATCTTCCTGGCGGCGTCGGGCATGTTGCGCATGATGATGGCGGCGATGCGGACGGCATCCGCTACGATGTCCCCCTTGGGCTTGCCGGAGATCATCGCCAGGTAGTCCACCATGACTATGACCTCCGGAGGGAACACGTACTGGCGCGCCCTGGCCCCCTTCTTCGGACGGGGGCGCTCCGTCGCGGGCCGCATCTCAAGGGTGAGCTGTGTACTCATGCCCGCACCCGACGCCTGCCGTCGACCAGGTCCCACATGATGCGACGGCAGCAGTGCAGCGTCGCCCTGGCGTCCTCGAGGGCGTCGTGGGCATCGAAGCTGTAGCCGTAATAATGGGCGCATGTGCTGAGCTTCTGCCACACCCACCCGTCGTCCGCCCAGGTTGCCCACTCGCCCCAGATGTATGCGAAGTCCCTCATGACGTCGCAGGTGTCGACAGTGGGAACGGTGACTCCCTTCGACCTCAGGAAGGACAGGTCGAAGCCCACGTTGTAGCCGATGATCAGCTCCGCGTCCTCGAGAGCCCTGTCGATGGCCGGGCGGAGCTCGGCCATGGACGGAGCGTCGCGGACCATCTCCGGGGAGATCCCGTTGACCCTCTCCGCCTTCGGCCACTCCCTCTTCTCGTACGGATGGACGTACGACTCGAAGAGCGTCCTCCCGTTGCCGTCGATGACCGCGACCTGCAGGATCCCGTCCACGGATGGGTCGAGCCCCGTGGTCTCCGTGTCCAGGACGCGGATCCTCTCCGGCTCGTCGAAGGCGGGGATGCACCAGTTGCACGGGATGACCCTCTCCGCCGCACCGGGGACGTACAGACGGCAGTCGATATCCGTGAGGAAAACCCGCCCGGTACGGATGGCCCGGCGGATGTCGTCGTGCGTGCATCCGCATGTCCCCATGACCTCGTCGACGGTCAGCCCCGGATGGTCCCTCACGGTCCCGATGACGTCTGCGATCGAGGTCATCGCACAGCCTCCCACACAATGCCCGGCGAATGTCCTATGATTGCGGACGATAGATTTATGTCCGATTCGCAAGTTGCGCAGAAATGCCGAAGCGGGGAAGTCCCTAGGCTCTGCCTGGATTTCCAGTCTGACGGCGAGCCTAGGGAACCTGCCCGGCAGGAGGTGAGGCGATCCTCGAGATTGTCTTCGAATGTCGGGACTGCGGTTTCCGGCTGACGATCATCACCAGCGACGGTGTGATCGTCATAGACATCCCGTAAGGGATGCCGAAGAGTGATTCCCTCAAGGAATCCGGCTCCCTCGGGAGCCGTCATACCTTCCTCGGACACTCTATACGCGCGGACCGTATTTATACCCGATTCCGCAGGATTGCAGAGATCGGCCCGGATGACGGTCATCATTCCGCCTCCTTGATGCTCTTCATGAAGTAGATCGTCGCGAACCTGATGAACTCGGACCTTCCGGACATTCTCATCGCATCTGCATAGCGGTCGATCGTCGCAATCTCCTCGTCCGTGAACCTGGGGACCACCATGTGGCGGTCCGGCACCGACCTGGGCCTGCGCCCGTTGCGGCCTGCGTCGGCACGGCTCATGCCGGCACCTCCTCGAAGACATGCGTGACGAGGGTCGTCTCGGAGGTGATCGCCGGATAGATCCGCGCAAGCTCCATCACCATCTGCACCGGGCTGTCGAAACCCTCCGACCTCCAGAACGTCTCCGACAGCTCCCCGACGGTGCCGCTGTGGACGTCCGTCACCCTGAACATTCTCTCCGTCCCCATGTCCGAGACCCAGAAGCTCCCTCCCCGAGGGACCTTGACCGATCTCCGCGTGGTCGCGGTCTTGGCCCCCGACAGGACCAGCGCCTGGAGGTCCTGTCTGAACCTTATCGGATGGCTCAGGACCTCGAGCTGCTGCAGGACCCTGGACCACATCCTCCGGTCCCGCTCGGCCCCGACGGTCACGAGCTGCCTCAGGACATACTCCTGCGCATCCGGCAAACCGTACTCCGAGAGCAGTGCGGTGGCCACCCTGCGGTCGTGCGCATCCTCCACGGTCGACTGCATCGTCTCGCCTCCGTGACACGGTATGTCCGGATGGTGCGCCCGGTGATGCGGTCCACCTTCTCCCCGGAGACTGCGATCTCCCCCGTCCTTAGGAGCTCGCCAACCCTCGACCTGACGTTCCCGATGCGCATGTGCAGGATCCTCGACACGTCGTTGCTGCTGACGTCGGGATGGGACGCTATGCACTCGTAGACCCTACGCTGCCTCTCCTCCAGGTCGGGGATGGAGCGGTACGCTATGGTCGACACAGGGGACGTCAATGCCCGCACCTCCCGTCGTCGGTGCTCTCCATCCCGCATGACGGGCATGTCGTGACCTCCGCCCTGCGATATCCGTCCCCGTCCCTGCGGACCCATTCCGTGACCATCGCTTCGGCGCCGCACACGGGACAGGTCGTACGGATCGGACGGACGCTCCTGACCCTCTTCATGACGGTCATGCCGACACCCCCTCGGACGGATCCGCGGGAGGGTCGCTCCCCGTCTTCCAGCCGGGACGTATCCTGTGGTAGACGATGCGGTCGACCCCTCCGCCCTCGGCCTCCTCCTGGGACATTATGCGGAACAGGGAATGGGTCGGCGGTCCCGATTCCTCCTTGCCGGGCTCCACGCGCTGGCCCGTGTACCCTTCCATGAGGGAGCGGGAGCATGTGTGCATCCTCTTGTTGAGCGCCCAGTACATCGAGTGCGTGTCCGCCGGCGATGTGTAGGAGTCCATCAGCGCCAGCATGCACTTGCGGACGTACTTCTTCAGATAGTCGCCTCCGGACATCCCCTTGGCGTCTTGCGGCCTGGCACCGGAGTTCCATCTCCACTCTCTCTTCCCGGCGGAGTTCCTGACGTTGCGCAAAGCATAGACATATGTGATCTCGCCTTGGCCGCATCTCCTCCACTCCAGGGAGATCTGGTCGTTCGGCAACAGATATTCGAGGAAGATCAGGACGTGTATGTGCAGCAGGCCCGACTCGGTGAACTCGAAGGCCGCCAGGTACTTGGGCCTCTTCCCGCCGTTCTTCTTCTTGAGGTACGACATGAAGCGGTTCCATGCAGGGGCGAAGCTGCGGTTGGCCTCCCAGAGGTTGGCGAAACCTTCGGGATCATGGGTGTAGTCCCAACGGCGCATCTTCTTCAGCGATTGGACCATGCGCTCCCGCGTGCGGACCCCCGTGGACGGGTCGTCGAGCCGCGCCTTCAGCAGCTCCGCCTCCCTCCTCTCCGACAGGAGCTTTGACAGGCGCTGTCTGTCGCCTGCGGTGGCCGTTCCCGCACCGACCTTGAACTCGATCTCGGAGATCTCGTAGTCTGGACCCTCGGCTTCCATCAACGCCCATGTGAGCTTCCTCCGTTCATTCTCCCTGAGGTGCGGATCCGAGAGCTTCCTGCGAAATCCGGCGATCTTGGACTCCTTCGCCCTCGCCCTCTCCTCGTCGGTGAGGTTCGGATCTGTGGTCAGGGTCAGGAACACCGCCTTGCTGAAGTCGCGGAGGCTCTTGTCCAATGCATAATCGAACTTATTCAGGTTGGCGGCCGCCTTCGCCAGGTCGTTGAACCTGGTGGAGTACTCGAACCCCATGACCTCCCCGTTGCGGTTGTCGATCAGGGAGATGATCTTCTGCAGGGTCTCGTCATTGTACGTCTCGAACAGGGTGTTTATCTCCACCTTGTCAGGGCGTTCGAGCATGCGGACTCCGTGCAGCAGCTGGACGGCCCGCACCCTCTCGCCGGAGCACCTGCGGGGCATCGCAATGGGGCTCGGGAGCCTCTTCGTGACCTTTTCCGGTGCCTCGGACCCCTCTTCCGAAGAAGTTTGAATTTCGCAGGGTACCTTCATCAAGTTAAAGTTAGGCTCGCCGGGGCCCCCTCTCGAGGAGAGCTCGCGACGGATCGCGGAGACCAGCCTGTCCTTGGAGACGGACACCCAAACCAGGCCGTCGCCGCGCTTCTCGACGGTCGCGAGGCCCCTGTTATATAAACGGGCGGCCGCACGGCGCATGGAGACCTCCACGGCATGCTTCCCGTGACCCTGCTTCTGCCGGGTCTTGGAGACCATGGCGACCGCATACGGCAAATTCACGCTGTCCCCGCCCTGCAGGGAGTACTGCACGAGCTTGCGCTCCTCGAACGTGAGCTGCTCCAGGCTGTCCACGCGCCTCTCGGGCCTGACCTCGGCCTCGTCGAGGAGACGGGACATCCGGCGCAGGGACGCCTCCGCGGATATCGCCCGGAGCTTCCCGACCGTGGCCTTCGCCGTCTGGAGGTCGGACTGCCGGATGTCCTCCGTCTCCTGATCGGAGAGGTCGAGGATTGGCCCGGTGACGGTCATGACCCCGATGCGGTTGCCCTCGGAGTCGTAGATGTCGGATGTCATTGGGCCGCCTCCGGCCATGCCTTGACGATCTGCGACCCGCCGAGGATCATCCCGTCGTCGAGGACGACGGCCCCCTTGCCCTCCATCGCCGCGAGGATCCGGCCCATGAGCTCCTCGGCATCCTCGTAGGTGTGGCAGGACACGTTCTCGTCGCCCCTCGTGAGGACGATGTGGACCCACCAGCTCATGCCCATGCCTCCAGGGATGTCTGGTCCTTGCAATGTCCCGCTTGCAGGGCACGTCTGGATCCGCGGATTGCCGCGGCACCGGACGGGGGACATGAGCTAACGAAGAGGATAGGCACGGGCTCCGCTCCGCGGCAGCAGAACGGGCCGAACATACCGACGAAGAGATGCTCGCATCCTTCGCAGTGGGATCCGAATCCGTTCATGCGCATGCACCTCCATATGAGGCGCTGTCTTCGGATGTCAGGCAAAACAGCACACAGTGTCTCATTTCAATCATCTCAAAAAACCAAGTCGTTTGTCTGGCATTCGAGGACTCTGCCTCTTGCCCATCCGTGATAAAAACATCAGTCGCGTCTTCTTCGCGCGGCAGAATAGAATCAGTTTTGAATGTTAGGAACGGGAGCACTCATCTTCCTTTTTTCCTTAATATTGTCTCATGTCTGGGTCTTTGTTGTCCAGTCTGTTTCGGTTTGTTAGAATGTCCCGTATGTCCGATGGCATCATACAGGGTTAAGGCGGAGGGAAGCCCCTCCATTGTTTGTCAGAATGGAAGGAGTTCCTTCCCGTGCTGTTCTGCCAGGACCTCCGCGAACGCGGTGTACATCGCGGACGCTCCGCAGATAACTCCCATGATCCCTGCCACTGTCAGGACCGCCTCCGCTCCTGAGATGTCGGCCACGGCAAGCAGGAAGAACGTCACGGTCAGGGTGAGGAAGACGATCTTCAGGGACGTCCTTCCCTTCAGTGTCCCTATGAAGAGGAACAGCGTGAGCACGCCCCAGATGAAGCAGAACACACCCATCGTCGTACCTTCGGACCCGACACCGAGCACTCCGAGCTTTATGGCAACCAGTGCCATCCAGAACATCCCGTACAGGGTGAACGCGACCGTTCCGAACGTGTTCCCGTTCTTGTAATCCATGATTCCCGCCAGGATCTGGGCGAGTCCTCCGCAGAACACGCCCATGGCAAGGGTCACATCATCCAAGGGGATGACGCCGGCATTGTGCATCGAGAGTAGCACGGTCGTCATTCCGAATCCCAGCAGTCCCAACGGCGCGGGATTCGCCCTCTTGGTCGGCATATTTTCGTCGGCCATGCACGGTCATTGTACCGTCATTATAAAATGATATACCAATCGACGAATGTATTTTTCGTCATTCGTCGAATGGATTGATCACATGGACGGTCTCTCGGTCACGGTCGCAGCGCCATTCGGTCTGCATCCGGGACTCCAGCAGTCGTACCTCAGTAGCATCGCGGCGGCTATGATGACAATGACGGACCCGATGTTGTGGACCAGTGCACCGGCCACCGGGCCGATCGCACCCATCACAGCGAGAACCATCGCGATGGAATTCAGTGCCAGGGAGAATGCGATGCCTGCCTTGATCGTAAGGATGGTCCTGCGACTCAGGTCAAGGACGCCCCTGACCTTCGATATGTCGTCGTTCACGAACACGATGTCCGCGGAGTTCTTCGCGAGCCCGCTTCCGATCCCGCCCATCGCTATGCCTACGTCGGCCTGTTTCAGGGATGGTGCGTCGTTCACCCCGTCCCCTATCATGCATACCCTGCGACCTTCGCCGATGAGCCTCACCGTCCTGAGCTTGTCCTCGGGGAGGCATTCCCAGACCACATCGTCCATGCCCAGGTCGGAGGACACCCTTCTCGCGACGGTGCCCGTGTCCCCGGTAAGCATGATCGTCGTCAGTCCCATCTCCCTGAGACCGCTGACGGCATCCGGGGAACCGTCCCTGACACGGTCGGCGACCATGGCGAATCCAGCGGTCTTCCCGTCGATCCCGATGTACACGACCGAATAGCCGTCCGATTCGGCGACAGAGCCCCTTTCGACGGTGGCATCGAGGTTCTCGGGACACCGTTCCATCATGAGCCTGACGTTGCCTGCGACGACCGTCCTCCCGCGAACATCCCCGATGACGCCCTTTCCGGGCAGGTATTCGAAGGAATCCGCATCCTGCGGATTCTTCGCGAAGGAGGCTATGGCCTTTCCAAGCGGGTGTTCGGAGCGGGATTCAACTGCGGATGCGAGTTCCGCAAGGTCTTCGGGGGAGTTCTCCGACGTGGATTCGAATCCCATGCATGTCATCGAGCCGAACGTGAGCGTGCCGGTCTTGTCCATGAGCATCGTGTCGACGCTGGCCATGGCCTCGAGGGAGTTCCCGTTCCGAACGAGTATCCCTTGCTTCGAGAGGTTGCCCGCCGCGGCCATTATCGCCGTAGGCGTGGCGAGTATCAGCGCGCACGGGCAGAACACCACCAGCACGGTTACCGCACGGTGGACGTCCCTGGTCAGCAGAAGGGTCAGTACCGAGACGGACAGTGCGATGACGACTATGTACGCGGCCCATCTGTCCGCCGTGCGGACTATCCTGGGCTTTCCGGACCCTGCGATGTCGAGCATCCGGGCCATATGCGCGGCCGTGGCATCCTCCCCAATCCTGTCCGTCTCTATGTCCAGGGAACCGAACATGTTGACGGTGCCGGATGAGACGCGGTCCCCTTCCGTGACATCGACCGGGACCGACTCCCCGGTGAGCATGGATGCATCGATGGAGGATGAGCCAGACCTTACGATGCCGTCGACGGGTATGGTCTCCCCAGGGACCACCCTGACCACGTCGCCAACCTTCACCTCGGAGGTGGGCACGGTCCTTTCCCCGGCGCTGTCGACTATCCTCGCGACATCCGGCGTGAGGCTCTCCAGTCTGCTCAGCCGCTTGTTGGCCCTGTTGACGGTCGCCTCCTCCAGGAACGAGCCGATCTGCATGATCACCGATATTTCCGCGGCGGCCTCGTACTCTCCGATGAGGCATGCCGCGACTATGGCTATGGACACGAGGACGTCGGCGGTTATGTCATGGTCCTCGAACACCCCGATCAGGGCCCCGAACACGATCGGTGTCCCGCAGATCAGGACCGCTATCAGGAATAGCGGCTCAGCAGCCTCGAACAGGATCGCGGACAGTACACAGATGGCACCAATCAGAATGCCAACGAACAGCGGTTTCTGTTCACTCACAGCATCGGAGATGATCGACGTCGTATCGCCTCAACATACCCCCAGGGGGTATGTCATATTAATACCCCTCGGGGGTATGGGACGCGCTCATATCTTGGAGAACTGTTCGATGACCTTGGTGAATTCGGCGATGGTCTTCTCGGGATCCCCGTGTTCGATCCCGTCCTTCACGCAGTGTTGGATGTGACCTTCCATGATGATCTGTCCGACCTTGTGGATGGCGCTCTTCACGGCATTGATCTGGACGATGATGTCCTCGCATGGCACGTCCTCGTCGATCATCCTGTCGATGGCGACTATCTGACCCTGGATCTTCTTGAGGCGCCGGTGCAGATTATCGGCATCCATGCATTGTTTCATGAGATCAAATCTTCGAACTGATTGAAATAGGGTTCTCCCGGGCGGGCCGGACATTCCGGCCCGCATAAGCGGGGAACCCTGAAATCGTTTGCCGTCCCGGGCCTCAGGCCTGTGCAGCCTTGTCCTTCCTGCTCTTGAGGAGGGATGCCACGATGGTGATCAGGAGGATTCCGACGATCACTCCGAGGGACAGAGCGATGGGTATGTGTACGAACTCGTGGAGGAGCAGCTTCATCGACACGAACAGGAGGATCGCACCCAGGCCGTACTTGAGGTATGCGAGGGAGTTCATTCCGCCCTTTATCACGAAGAACAGGGACCTCAGTCCCATGACCGCGAATATGTTGGATGTGTAGATGACCATGGTGTCCGTGGAGATCGCCAGGACCGCAGGGATGGAGTCAAGGGCGAACACGACATCGGTGAGCTCGATGACGAGTATGCATAGGAAGATCGCAGTGACAACGCGCTTCCCGTTCCTCTTGACGAACAGTTTTCCGTTCGCCTCCTCGTCATCCACGTAATCGAAGCGGTTCTTCATGAACTTGGCGATCTTGTTCTCCTTGTTGTTGTCGCTCTTCTCGATGAGCGTCTTTATGGCGATGATCAGTAGGATGGCTCCGAACACGTACAGGAGCCAGTCGAACATGTTGAGGAGCTCCACGCCCGCGAAGATGAATATCGCACGGAAGACGATGGCTCCGACAACCCCATAGAATAGTGCTTTGTGCTGATCCTCGTCACGTATCCCGAAGTATGCGAAGATGATGATGAAGACGAACAGGTTGTCCATGCTCATCGATTCCTCGATGGCATAGGCCGTGAAGTACTCCATCGTCAGTGTGGAATTTCCTGTGACGAAGAACAGCAGAACCCCGAACGCGATGGCGGCACCGATCCATACGGACGTCTGTGCCAGCGCGGTTCTCATCGGAATGTGGTGTGCCTTGCGATTCATCACCAGATCCGCTACGAGCAGGATCGCGACGATGGCAATGAAGACAAACCACAGGTCTGATTCTTGCATGTCTGCTCATATGAGAGTTTGTATAAAACACTGGGGAGGGTGCTTCGTCCCTCCCCGAAACAAAATTCTCAGTGTGCGTGGGGGAACAGGATGGTGATCATCACTATCACGGCGATCCCCAGGAGCAGGAGTCCGAAGGACATCGAGTGCTGCTTCTTCCTGTGGAACGCCTCGGGGAGCATGTCGCACAGTGCCACGTACATGAATGACCCGGCTGCGAATGCCAGCGGGATCCCGGTGAACCCGTCTATGTTGGAGACGCCGCTCAGCAGTGCGAAGAACAGAAGGCCGGCCAGAGGGGTGATGAGTCCGAATGCCAGCATGTACTTCAGGGATTTCCTCTTCGGGATGTCCGTCACCAGCATGATGGACGAGAGCGAGAACAGGACCACGAACTTGTGGACGCACATGCCTATCGTGGTGATCAGTGCGATCTCCCCTCCTGCGAGGAACGTCGCCGCAAGTGCCAGACCGTCGCATGCGGCATGCACGGAGAGCCCTATGAAGGAGGACATGGAGGTGATCTTGTGACTGTGGCTGTCACTGCCGCACTCGCAGGAGCATCCAGACATGTGGCGGTGCTTCATCCACATCTCTATGGCCATGATCGCAAGGAATCCTCCCATCAGGGCATACATCGCGATGTGGGTGTCTATGCCGCCGTGCTCGCACTCCTCTATGGCCTCCGGAAGGAGCAGGAGGAACAGCAGTCCTATGAATATTCCCGCACTGAATGCGACCAGCAGGTGGATCTGACGATCCGACAGGGTCCTGATCCTTGGCAGGTACGCCCCGACCATGGATATCGCGAGGATCCCCAGAGAGAACAGGAGAAATGTTACAGACGGCTCCATGGAACTGCGTTTGGGCGGGATGATATTAAAGTCTTTTTGATATGTTAATAACAAATACCTAGAACTGATACTCTTTGTTAATAATGTGATACCATGGGCATCGTGAGCATATCCCTGAATGAAGACAATCTCGCCGCGTTGGACAAGATCCAGGAGACATACGGTCTCAGCGGAAGGTCCGAGGCGGTCCGCACGTCCATCAACGCGGCCCTGGCGGAGATCCGCGAGCTGGAGAAGATGGACGGGGACGTCGAGGGGGTTCTCGTGATCGTAAGGGGGAACCATGAGGACCCGTGGATGATGCGCATACAGGGAACGTACGAGTCCGTGATCAAGACGCAGCTCCATTCGCACCTTAGGAACCACAAGTGCCTGGAGGTGATGGTCGTCTCCTGTGACTCCAGGTTGTTGGGGAAGATGATCCGTGAGATACAGGCGGAGGGCAAGGCGGACTACGTGAAGTTCGTCCGCGGATGATGTGCTATGCGCCCGTCATACGTCCTGTTTCCCGGATGTGATTTTCAGTAAACCGTGTCTATTTTATATTGAACACTGCATACGTTGAGTTCGGATGGGATGTGGATATGAGTGATAACACTCAAGATAGCGGTAGCTTTCGCAAGAACTTCAGGCCTCACGGCTCCGGCGGTTCGGCGAATGCGTCATTTTCCATAAAGCGTGGCTTTGACAGTATCAGCAGCAGCCTCAGCCGTGGTGTGGAGTCTTTCAAGAAGACCAGTTCGTCCATATACGGCAAGACCGGCAAGAGCGACTCCGTGTTCTCCAGAGGTACATTGGAGTTGGACAAGTACGGTTACGAGAGGTACAACATACAGGACGGTCAGGAGATCTACATCTCCATGACCCCCAGGACGGCGGACTTCGAGGACGACTATCTCCTGGTGAGGGGGACTGCGGGCAATCCCGTGGGCTCCAGGGACACCGGCAACGTCGTCTCGGTCAACGTGAACGATGCCGAGAGGAAGGTGGATGCGGAATCCCTGTTCCGCGGTGTCAGCCGCGGCACGTCCCAGACCGAGTTCAAGGGCGTGACCGGGACGGTCGAGGGGGACCATGTCAAGCCCACCCCGATAGACAGGAGCATACTCGACAAGATGGCAGCGAGGAACTATCGTCCCGCCCCCCGCATGGAGGCCGAACAGCCTGTCGCGGAGGAGCCCAAGGTCGACAACGGCTTCATGAGCAAGATCAAGACCGGCAGCGAGGTCAGGGGAATGACCTCGGGCGCTGCCGCCATTGACGGGGTTGACGTCGAGGCCCCTGAGTCGCCCGCCCCCAGCATCGGGAGCATCGTCATCGACAACGACGACGAGTCCCCCATAATCATGCAGATAGAGGAGGCTGAGGAGACACAGGCCCAGGTTGTTCCCTTGGATGTTCCCGAAGCCCCCGTCGAGGTCCCCGAGTCCGCAGTGGACGTGGACCCCGTGTCCGAGGTCCCCGAGGTGTCGGACGATGTGCAGGAGCAGTTCGAATCCGAGATCAAGGATGTTCCCGAGGATGTGGAGGCCCCCTGCGAGGAGTTCATCGAGTCCAGAGAGGATACATTCGAACTGGACGATATGGTCGTCGTTCCTACGATCCCCCCCGCGTTCCACATGGACGGGGCCGAGGATCCCGAGATCCAGACGGAGGCGGAGGTCGCCGATGCCCTGGTCATCTCAGGCGTGAGGGGCGTCACGATCGACACGCCCCCTTCCGAGGCATGCACCGACGAGACCCAGGTCCTTGTCGACAATGTGCTCGAGGCTGTGCCCACCGGTGATTCGGTCGTGACCGAGCATGAGGCTGTGCCCCTCCCTCCCGTTGAGAGGAAGGACATGGGCTTCGACCAGTCCGGAGAGGGGATCCGTCCCCTGAGCGATCCTCAGGTCAGGCGCCCTAGATCGGTCCGTTTCAGATTCAACAACGGCGTTCTGCAGAACGTGGACAGGAACGAGGGATCCGAGGAGGGATCCCGCCGCCCTTTGGAGTGACGGGCCTCCGTGCCGTGTCCGAGGACGCACCCACCCATGTCACGGACCGTGTTCGTGACATAATGGTGCTGACGGTCCCGCGTCTGGAGATCGACGATCAGATCACCCTTGTCGAACCCGACGAGGAGATTCCGGACGACGGATGCGCGAAGGCCTTCGCGAAGGCGTTCATATACGACGACACCCCCAGTATGCACGTGGAGGACGAGGTCTACGACCTCATGCGCCTCGCCGTCCCGTCGTTGGACGCATGGACGGCAGACGGGTTCATCGAGGAGCAGATCGAGCTGCCCCTTGACGGATTGGACTCGGAATGGCTCGCCGTGGAGTGCCCGATCCTCGCGGAGGAGATGCCTCTCCACATACCCGAGGAGGCGCTCTCCGCGTTCTCGGCCCTGTTCGCGACCGAAGTGGGATATGAGGCACGGGATACGCTCATGCTCAAGGGGGCCTCCCCGGTGTTGGCCATCGCTGCGCCATCACCGGCGGCGATGGTCCCTGCGACGGAGTATGCGATCCAAGAGGACCTGTCGGACGATCGCGGGCCCCTCGTGACGTTCTCCTTCGGACCGAAGAACGGTCTGGAGGGAGGATGGAGGGTCTGCTTCTCATTCTGACGCTAAACCTTTGAAACGCCTTCGAAACCTGTTCCAGAACCACACACATCCCGGGCGAAGGCCCGGCGCCCGGAGGCATATCTTCTCCGGGCGCAATACTTCATTTTCCCTGTTCCAACCAACATCCCAATTAAATAAGCAGATATCTTGCGCCATGCATGGAACATCTGCTCCAGATCCTCGTGACTCTGGTCATATTGTATGCGCTGGCCCGCTTCGGGTCCGCGATAATCTCCCGTTTCGGCCTTCCAGGCCTGATAGGTGAGATCCTCATCGGTATCCTGGTGGCGAACCTCGTCATCGGGGACTTCAATCTAATGGAATTCCTGGATCTGGAGATGCCCGATCCAGGCGTGGAGGAGAGCGTCGGCAGCAGCACGTACCAGATCGTGTACGCGCTGGCGGAGCTGGGCGTGATATTCCTCCTGTTCACGGTCGGTCTGGAGACGCGCGTCAACGACCTCATGAAATCCGGGAAGGCAGCATTCTTCTGTGCCCTCCTGGGGGTCATCGTGCCGTTCGTGTTCGGGTTCGCGCTGATCATGGCCACCGAGGGCAACATGAACCATGCCCTGTTCCTCGCCGCGGCGATGGTCGCGACGTCCGTTGGAATAACGGCGAGGATCATCAAGGACATGAAGCTCATGGACACCCTCGAGGCTAGGATCATCATCGCCGCGGCGGTCATAGACGATGTCCTGGGGATGATCGTCCTCGCGATTGTCAAGGGCATGGTCGAGTCCGGGGAGATAACGATCGGCAGCATCCTCACCATCAGCATCCAGGCCGCGGCGTTCGTGTTCCTGATCATCGCGATATGCAAATGGGTGGTCCCGCGCATCTACGACTATTTCGAGGCGAGGAAGAACGCCAAGGAGGCCGCCGGGAAGATCCCTACGTCCACGAACAAGCTGGTGTTGGCGATCATCGTCTGTCTGGGCATGGCCGCCCTTGCCGAGGCGATAGGTCTTGCGGCGATCATCGGGGCGTTCCTGGGAGGGATGCTCTTCGCCGATCACGCATGGGAGTGGGACCTGGAGCACAAGATCGACTCCATATCCACGTTCATGCTGTCGTTCTTCTTCCTGAATGTGGGACTGCAGGTGGATGTCACCTCCCTCACGGACACGTCCGTCCTGATTCTCGTGGTCGTCACGATAATCCTGGCGGTCATCGCGAAGCTCATCGGATGCAGTCTCGGAGCGAAGCTCGGGAACAAGTCCCTGGACGGTCACTCACTCAAGATCATCGGATTCGGGATGGTCCCGAGGGGAGAGGTAGGGATAATCATCGCATCGATAGGACTCGCGACCGGGGCAATGTCCCAGGAGCTCTACGCGGTCGTTGTTTTGATGTCAGTCATAACGACACTAATCGCGCCGCCGATAATATCCAAGCTGTTCAAGGACAAGTATCACGACGAATATGTGATCATGCCCGAGGATAGGGTCTGAAACTCCTTTTCCCGGCCGAGAGGCCGGGCCTATTCTGAGATCACTCCATAATGGCTCTACAGCACACGCTGTGGAAGCTGACGTAATTGGGCGATGCAGCCCGGTTTTAAACTGTCGTTTCCCCGTATCAGAGGGGGACGAGCGTGTTGAGAAGGATGACAACGACAATGAGCCCAATCGCTATGCCGATGACGGTACGCGGGCTTACCCTGATTCCCTTCTCGTTCTCCGTGTCGAAGTACCTCATGAGGCCTGCGGAGGACTGGAAGCCCGAGTCGTTCTTCTTTGCCATAATCAGGGTTATCTGCGGTCCATATAAAAAGGTTATTTCAAGTCCCACGCGCGCGCGAGTATAGGTGCATGCCCCGACATGACCGAAATCATATTCTATAATGGGCCGATGGCACCATGATTAAAATGCACTGGGCAGATGTTATAGCCGAGGAGGTCGCGAACACATGCGAGCATCCTCTCATCGCTACGGGAATCAGTCCGACCGGTATCATCCATGTAGGAAGCCTTAGGGAAGCCATCACGGGGGAGTCCGTCCGTAGTGCTGTCGAGGCTAAAGGGAAAGAGGTCCGCCTGATATATCTGATCGATTCGTTCGATCCCCTGCGCAAGCGCTATGATTTCTTGCCTGAGGAGTTCGAGAAGTACGTGGGCATGCCCATAAGCAGGATCCCCTGCCCCTGTGGCAAGCACAAGAACTACGCCCATCACTTCGTCCAGCCGTTCCTGGATGCCGTGGACTCCCTCGGTGTGAAGTGTGAGATCATCTGGACCCACGAGCTCTATGAGAAGGGCGTATTCGCCGAGTGCATCGACAAGACCTTCCAGAAGAGACAGGAGATCATCCAGATCCTGCACGAGGTCACCGGGAAGGAGGCCAAGGCCGATTACGCACCGTACAACCCCGTCTGCGAGAAGTGCGGAAGGTTCACCCACCCGATCTTCGATTCGTACAGCTTCCCCTTCGTGGAGTATGACTGCATATGCGGCCATCACGGGAAGGCGGATGTGCGCAAGGCGGACGGGAAGCTCACATGGAGGCTCGAGTGGCCTGCCAAGTGGATGGTCTTCGGGACCTCCGCCGAGCCTTTCGGGAAGGACCATGCGGCCGCAGGCGGGTCTTACGACTCCGGAAAGAGGATAATCGCCGAGATCTTCGGCGGAAAGGCGCCCTACCCGATACCCTACGAGTTCGTTCAGCTCAAGGGTGTCGGACAGATGCACAAGTCCCTCGGATGCCCGGTCACCGGTCTCGATGCCATACACATGACCCCTCCTGAGGTCCTCAACTACCTGTTCCTCAGGGTCAACCCCTCCAGGGCAATCGACTACGACTCCGGCCTCGGTATGCTGGACATGTCCGACGAGTACGATAGGATGGAGCGTCTGTACTTCGGAGGGGAGTGGACCGAGTCCGAGGACAACTCCGTCAGGGCATATGCGATCGCGCAGCACAACCACATCCCGGAGCAGCTCCCTGTCCAGATATCATATCGCCATCTCGTGAACCTGGTCCAGATGGCTGACGACTTCGACGGGGTCATGGAGATCCTCTCCCGTACCCAGGACATGTCGGCGGCCACGGAGGATGACATCGAGAGACTCAAGAGGAGGGTCTCCTGTGTCCGCTACTGGCTTAACGGATTCGCTCCGGACATGGTCAAGTTCTCCATCCTCCAGGCGGTCCCCTCCGACATGGAGATAACCATGAACGAGAAGGTCTACTTCCAGGCCCTCGTCAAGAGGATGAACGACTGCGTATGGGATGCGGACACGATCTCCGGAGTGATCTCCGACATCGCCAAGACGCAGCCCATCGGGACGAAGGGCGCCTTCAAGGCCCTGTACAAGATATTCATCGGCAAGGACAAGGGCCCCAGGCTCGGAGCGTTCCTGGCCTCGATGAATCAGAAGTTCGTGGTCAACAGGCTGATCCAGGCTTCGAACTGAGTCAGCCTCTGATCTGATCAAACGGGTATCCTACCCATTCCTTCCTTCCGAGGGCGATCTCCAGCTCGGGGACGGTGAGCATGGGCTTGCCGTACCGGGCGGAGTCGTCCGTCGCTATGCGCGGACATGCCGTGCACACGTACGCGTCCACACCATAGGACGCAAGCGAGTCGGGCGTGACCTCCTCCATGACGGCCGTGATGCACTCGCGTCCCGATTCCGCGATGATCCTCTCGGCCCCTCTCGCAAGGTCCATCCTGCATTGTCCGGCCTTGCTGCATACCATCACGAGGAACGATCTCGCACCGGATGCCGTTTGGATCGCCGCGAACCTCCTCCTGATGAGGCGGTCCCTCGCTTCGGACATGTCCCTGAGCTCGTTCGTTATCGGGTTCAGCACGATCACCGGCTTTCCGGCACCGAATGCGGCCGCCAGAGGATGGAAGTCCCCTTCTCCGATGTAGAGGAAGCAGTCGACCTTGTCTGCGATGTTCTCCGCAGAGGTACAATTGCATCCGAGGACCTGTCCCAGATAGCAGATTCTACGGTCTCCCATACCGACGTGCGGTCTCTTCCCGATATCTTCCAAGACCTTGCACATCTCTGGTATGAGGTCTATGTACTGGATCGTGGCGAGGACCCCCACATTGTTCGGAAGGTCTTTCAGGATGTCCCGTACGCCATCGTCAATCTTCACATCGGAGCGTGCTTCTATGTAGAGGACGGTATCGTCATCGCCCATGGAGGGTATCTTTGAATGTCCGTAGTGGACGAGCGCATCTGTCCAGCCCCTGTGGTCGAAAAGGTCGCACGCACCGTAGCACGGACGCCCTATGATCAGCACGGATGCATCGGTATGCTCCGTAATGTATTGAGAAATCTCCGGGGCCCGGATCTTCAGGCCCTCGGGAAGTTGGACAGCAACGGAGGCGAAGCCTCCGTCACTGATCCATTTCGATACCTTTTCAAGTTCGAGATCGAACATCTAAGGTTTCACTGGATGTATTCCTGTCCCTCGTCAACGTCGACGTAGCAGGGGGACGGGAACTTCATGGATGCTCTCCAGAGGGCATCTTTGGCGGCGGCAACCTTGTCGGCGGGGACGCTGACGGTCAGGATGGCCTGGTTGCGCTCGAGCCTTGCCGCGGTTCCGACGGTCTTGCCGAATCCCTGGCGCATTCCGCTCGAGACACGGTCCGCTCCTGCGCCGGTTGCGAGCTTGTTCTCCCTGAGGACGACGTGGGGGAATGCCCTAACGACCATGCGGTAGTTGGGGGATCCGCACTGTGCGGTCAGGACCTTGTTGGCTGCGATACGGCCAGCCTCGATGGAGGTGTGCCTGATCTGCACCCTGTTTTTCACTTTGAGCGTGATGGTGACGGGGAACTCGGCCTGAGGGTTGCCCATGACATACTGGCTGACCCTGCTGGCAGGAACTCCGCCCATGTACTCGCGGCGGGTGTACGCCTGTCCCTTGATCTGTCTGTACATCGATGCGGGCTTTCTTACCATTTGAACCACCTAATTGTGAATTGGAACGGAGCGCGTGACTCCGTATGATGAACGTGCCGATACCAGACCCTCTTATAATGGTTTCGTTCTGAAGACACTTATTAAGGGAATAGTACGCGAGCGCGCACATGCCCGTAACCAATAAAAGCACTGCGTTCCATCTGGGGGGAGATGCAGCAGTTCAGGTTCGATGTGGTGGATGCGACGGATGAGAATGCCGAGGTTCCGGTCGCGGTCGCAGGACAGGTCATGGTCGACATCCAGAACCTGTTGACACACATCGGGGAACTGATGGTCCGTCAGGAGTTCAGGACCCAGAGCCTGCTGCCCGACGGCATATCCGAGCGCTTCTCGCTCGTCATGCAGGGCAAAGGGGCCGGGGCCAAGAGGGATGGACAGCTCATCGAGGACGCGCTGCAGGCGCTGTGCTCCCAGCTGGACCGTGCGAACCTCGGCACGACCGTGCCGGAGGAGTCCAGCAACCACATCGAGGCCATGGGCCGGAAGGCCATAGCCAGGGACATGCTGGACCTTGCGGACCACCTCGAGGGGTTCGTGATGACGTACGGGTCGGACGGGTCCATGAGGAAGTTCAGGATGAACGCCCGCAGGTCCCTGGAGGCGGAGGCTTCGGCGGACATAGAGGACATGCCCTCCGCTCTCATAGGAGTCGTGTCCAGGGATCCGGTCCATAAGAGCCGCTGGCTCATATCCAACGGGAGGGATTCGGTCCCGGTCTCGTTCCTGCCGTCCGTGTCGCATGCCGACATAATGTCGTATGCGGATGCGGGCCCGCTCATAGTGACCGGATCGGTGGTCTTGGACGAGGGGGGCGCTCTCGCGGAGCTGAGGAACTCCTCGGGGTGCTACGACTTCCCCCAGACGTTGTTCCACCGCATAGTCACCCCCGATCGCGACATCATCCTCCTGAGTCCGGTGGCCGGACGTCCCGGCTTCAACCGTGCGAAGGGCGTATGGACCCTGGTCAACGAGGACCTGGGCATCAGCATATCCAAGCCGTCCTGGGACGAGGCGGTCATAGCGTTCCACGAGTACTTCGTCTTCCTGTGGGAGACGTATGCCGAGTCCGAGGACACGTTCGAGGGCGAGGAGAAGGACATCAGGGACCTGCTCCTGTCATACGCGTTCCCGTGACGTCCCGGACGGGGCATCCGCAGGAAAGAACCTTTATAATGCGGGTATTATCGAGCGCTTAGAGCATACCATGGCAAAGAGGCGCATCTCCCATAACGCCATCGCGGACATAGGTGCCGATCGCATATCCAGGCTATTGGACATGGCGTTCGTCGCTGTACGCGAGGGGAAGGTGGACCGCGCCCGCCGTTACATAGACCTCGCACTCCGCATAAGTGCGAAGACCAAGGTCGCGGTCCCCCGGGACCGTCCCTACTGCGACGGTTGCCTGACGCCGATGATCCCCGGACTCAACTGCCGGGTCCGCGTGGGCGGTCACATGGTGCGCACGACATGCGAATGCTGCGGAGAGGTGTTCCGCAGACCATACATCAGGGAGCAATTACATGAGCGAGAAGGATGCCAGAAAGGAGCTGATGAGGCGTGCCAACGACCTCAGCCCCACCGTGAGAGTGGGCAAGGACGGTCTTGACCAGGGTCTCTTCGACGAGATCACTGCGCAGCTCAAGAAGAACCGTCTCATCAAGGTGAAGGTGCTCTCCAATTCCGACGACGATGTCGGCAAGGCCGCGGCCGCCATAGAGGAGGCGACCGCCTGCGTCGTCGTGGACATACGCGGAGGGGTCATGGTCCTCACGGACAAGAGGACGTGGTCATCACTCTGCCAGAAGAAATTCTGAGGTTTTTCCGATGCTTGATGTCAATGTCATTAGGGCGGATCCTGACATGATCAGGACCATGCTCAGGAACAGAAACAAGGACGAGGCGATCCTGGACAGGTTCCTGGATGCCGACGGCGAGTGGAGGGCCCTCACCGACGAGAACAACCGTCTCAGGAAGATCCGCAACGAGGTGTCCCTCCAGATCTCCAAGATGCCCAAGGGCGAGGAGAAGGATGCGAAGATCGCCGAGATGAGGGCGGTCTCCGACAAGATCAAGGCCAACGACGACAGGATGGCGGAGCTCGAGGACGTCCGTCAGGACTGCGTCCTGAACATACCTAACATCCCCGCGTCCGACGTCCCCCTCGGGAAGGACGAGAACGACAACGTCGTGGTCTACGAGGCTGGAAGGAGGAGGCAGTTCGACTTCACGCCGAGGCAGCACTTCGAGATAGCGGAGGACCTGGGCATAATCGATTTCGACAGGGCGGTCAAGGTCGCCGGAAGCGGATTCTACTGCCTCAAGGGGGACGGTGCGAGGCTCGAGAGGGCGCTCGTCAACTACTTCCTCGACACGCACCAGGACCAGGGGTACACGGAGCTGTTCCCTCCCGTGGTCGTCAACAAGGCCGCGGTCACCGGTACCGGGCAGTATCCGAACCTGAAGGACGACATGTACTATCTGGAGAGGGACGACCTGTTCCTCAACCCGACCGCAGAGGTCCCCATAACCAACCTTCTCCAGGACGAGATCCTGGATATCAAGGACCTCCCCATCTACTACACCGCATACCTGCCCTCCTTCAGGAGGGAGGTGGGGAAGCACGCGGACACCAGGGGCATCATAAGGGTGCACGAGTTCAACAAGGTCGAGATGGTCAACTTCGTGAAGCCCGAGGACTCCGCCGCAAGGCTGGAGGAGCTCAGGAAGAACGCGGAGGACATGATCAACGCGCTGGACCTCCCCTACCGCGTCCTCCTGCTCTGCACAGGGGACATGAGCTTCTCCTGCAACAAGTGCTACGACCTGGAGCTCTACGCCCCCGGGAAGGACGCGTACCTCGAGGCATCCTCATGCTCGAACTTCGGCGATTTCCAGGCACGTAGGGCCAAGATCAAGTTCAGGCGCGAGCCCCACCTCAAGAGCGAGTTCGTGCACACCCTGAACGGTTCCGGCCTCGCCCTGCCTAGGACGATGGTGGCGATCCTCGAGAACTATCAGAACAAGGACGGCACCGTCACGATCCCCGAGGTCCTGAGACCCTACATGAGGGGACAGGAGGTCATCGACAGGCAGTGATGCCTGGCAAGTCACGAAACTTCTTCCGGGCCCTCGGGCCCCTTCTCACACATTCCCCCGGCGGCCGCAGCGGTCGGATCAGATCCTCATGTGGTCCAGCCCGTCGATCAGCTGCTTGGCGCCTATGCCCCTGCCGCGGTCCATGAGCTTGTCGCGAAGGTCCTTCTCCCCCTCGAGGAGGGTGTTGGACGTGATCCCGTAGCATCTGGATATGTGGGCCTCCATGTACGCCGCCATGAGGTCGCACGCCTTCAGGTCGCCGCCGTTCCTCGCCCCGAACTCCGGATGATCGGTGCTGGAGAACGGGTCGAACACCATGAACCTGAACTCGTCGTGCCACTCGCCGTCGATCAGCGGCATTATCCTGGATTCGACGAGGTCGCGCTCGTAATCCTCCAATATCGCCGCAAGGCCGTTGACGCTGGTCTTGATCGGGGATATCACGTCCTTGGTCAGGACCTCCGGGAGGTCGTGGAACAGTCCCGTGTAGAAGTCGTTGTAGACCTGCCTGTCGGACGCGCCGTGGTCGAGGTCGTGGAGGTACATCATGTTGGCGACCATCAGGGAATGTCCCAGGACGGTGGTCTTCGGTATGCGCGGGGTCCTCGCCCAGCGCTGCTGGAACCTCAGCTGGCCGATGAGGTCTATGAAGTCGAAGGTGTCCCCCGCATCGTTTATCGCCCTCACTCCGACCAGGTCTAGGTGCTGGCCGATCTGCTCGTCTATCTCCTCGCGGGTCTGGTCTATGCCGTACAGCGACCGGTTGGAATCGTAGATCAGCTGGAACTCCCATCTCGTTGCCAGGTAGTGGGCCGCACGTATGACGCGGTCCTCCAGGCTGTCCTTCTCCGAGTAGAGGTACTCCGTCAGTCTGGCCTTCAGGTCCGGGTCGGAGTTCGGGACGAGCCTCTCGAACTCTGATATCACGAACTCGTTCACCGGCCCTCTGCGCTCCGCGACTATCCTGTGGAAGACCTGCGGCTTCAGGTCGGTCATGACGGTCCTCTGGATGAACGAGAACAGCGTGTGCTCGATGACCACCCTCCAGTCGATCCCGTTCCCCGCGGACTCCTCGAACTTCCCCAGGACCCATGCGATGGCGGCCTTGTGGGCCTGCTTGTCCAGTTCCGTCAGGTCGACGGGTCTCATGTGGTCGTTCCACCGGTTCATGTTCGCGGAATTGAACATGAGGTACAGGATCTCCGCGTTCAGAGCCGTCATCGTATCACTTGGTCAGGTACGTCACCGTCGCGGGGTTCTCCGCGGACTCCCCGTCCATGTAGTGGATGTATCCGTTCGCCGCCTCATGGTCCAGAATCTCCTGCAGCTCCGCGTTGAGGCTCTTGTTCATCCTGTTGGTCGCATAGTATGCGAAGAGGAGCAGAACGAGTCCGAGTATGAAGAGCACCTCGAACCCCACCTCGATGAGCGCCACATAGCAGATGAACCCCGACACCATCATCGCGATGCCGGCGACGGACATCAGGAGATACACCTGTCCCTTTTCCATGTCCCGGACTATGCTCTGCTGATAGATAAGATGAATCATGCCGGGTCCATTCGGACGATCGATGACTCACGATGGTTATGGCCTGTGCAGACGTCTCTAGGATGAGACGCCTTGTCAAAAGGGGAAACTGGGGGGTATCCCCCATGTCTGCAGATGATTCCTAGAACCTGATGGTGACAGTCGTCAATCAAGTTCTGGGACCGTCACGGTCGTTCGATCTGTTCGGAGCATGGTCCGGGTTCGAGATGAAGTAGAAGTACTTCCCGTCATCTGAACATTCGTACGATATGGACATCTCCTTCTCGCAACGAACGTCCTTCAAATCCTTATGGACCCTGTAATTGGTACATGCGTTCAGGAATATGACGGAGCCTCCCATGACAACACTGGCGGCTTCCAACAGCAGGATGTCTGCCCAGATCCCCAGGATCCCTGTGATCAGGACAAGTGTCCCCGCCACGATCCAAGAGACGTAGGGCGGCTCACCCGGTCTGACAATGATTCCGATTCCTCTCACCATCACGAACACTCCTTGTCGTCGGAGAGACCATGGCAGTACGGGCTAATGAATGTGACACCGCCGAACGGCATCCGGGACACGCATCCCGGACGGGATCCGTAAAAATCGATTCTCGGGCGAAGGTGTCCGACGCAAGGGTTTATAGGCCGTCGGCATTAGCATCCGCATGGAGTACCAGGAAGCTGTTTCCGCCAGGTATTCGGCGTACATGCTCGACGATGACATCGCGAGCGCAGGCGTGACGATGGACGACGTGATCCGCATGCTGGAGACCATGTCTCCCAACGTCCCTTCGTCGTTCAACGCGCAGTCCGTCAGGATGGTCGTCCTCGCTGGAGAGGACCACAGGAGGTTCTGGGCCATCGTGGAGGACATCCTCCGCAGGAAGGTGGGGGACGAGCAGAGGTTCCGCAAGACCGAGATAAAGCTCCGCAACTTCGCGAAGGCGGCCGGGACCATCCTGTTCTACGAGATAGACAGTTCCGCAGCATCGCTGGCCGAGCAGTATCCCAGCTATGCGGACGCATTCCCCGTCTGGGCCGAGCACGGGAACGCCATGATGCAGTTCGCCGTCTGGACCGCGATGTACGACATCGGTCTCGGAGCGAACATACAGCACTACAACCCGATCGTGGACGATGCGGTGCGCGAGGAGTTCGGCATACCCGAGGGGTACAGGCTCGTGGCGCAGCTCGTGTTCGGCAGGATCGCCGGGGAGTCCGAGCGCAAGGACAAGCTTCCCGGTAGCGCGATCGTATCCGTCGGACACTCGAACAAAGGTGGTCTCTGATGATCGGGAGTTCGGGAGAGCTCCTCGCAGGGCCGCTGCCGAACGTCCGCATAGGGATAGGGAGGGGGACCGACAGGGGCTTCGTCGAGGCGAGCGCCGAGGGGTCCGGGGCGAACGTCACCATATATGACGACCCCGAGGCCATGGTCTCCGACCTGGTGTCGGGGAGGATCGATGCCGCCGTGCGCGGGGACATGCCCTCCGACGTCCTGCTACCGATACTCAAGAGAGGCATGAAGCTCAGGAGGCTCGAGCGCGTGGTCCTGCTGGAGCCGAGGGGAGGGAGGCTCCTCATGCTCGCCCCCGTCGGGATAGACGAGGGGTGGACCAACGACCAGAGGGTCGACATCGCGCGCCGCGCCGCCGACCTGGCCCGGACCATCGGGATGGACTCCCGCATAGCGGTCATGTCGGGCGGGAGGGCCGAGGACCGCGGCAGGTGCGCCGCGGTGGACCGTTCCATAGACAGCGCCGAGGCCGTCACAGCGAAGCTGAACCAGGCGGGGTACGACGCTTACAACTGCCAGATCCTCGTGGAGGACGCGATCCACGAGGCGGGGGTGATAATCGCTCCCGAGGGCATCACGGGTAACATAATGTTCAGGACCCTCCACTTCGTGGGAGGGGCCCAGGCCCTGGGCGCGCCCGTCGTCAACTCGGACAGGGTGTTCGTCGACACGTCGAGGGCAAAAACCGATTACAGGGACTCCATCGCCCTGGCCAGAAGACTAACGGAGGGTTCACAGTGATATTGGAGATAGACGGAGGATATTCGGGGATCAGGTTTTCGGCATGCCATTTCATACCGAGGCACGAGAAGTGCTCCAGGCTCCACGGCCACTCTTACATCGTGAGGCTCAGGCTGGAGGGCGAGATAGGGGCCGAGGGCATGATCATGGACTTCGTCATACTCAAGAAGGAGCTGAAGGCGATCATCGAGGAGTTCGACCACAGGACGCTGATCCCTACGGAGTCCGAGGATGTCAGCGTGACGGTCACCCCCGAGTCCGTGGAGGCGGTCTCCTGCGGGAAGAGGTACCTGTTCCCGAGGGAGGACGTCACCCTGCTGCCCATCCCCACGACCACCGCGGAGGAGATGGCCCGCATGATGACCAGGAGGATGGTCGACGACATCAGGTTCCCGTCCAACGTGCGCTCGGTCTCGGTGGGACTGGACGAGGAGCGCGGGCAGACCGCATGGTACACGGAGGTGCTCTGAATGCCCAAGGCGGTCGTCCTACTCTCTGGAGGTTTGGACTCCACCACGTCACTCGCACAGGCGATCGCCGACGGATGCGAGGTAACGGCCATCAGCTTCAGGTACGGCCAGAGGCACACCAGGGAGCTCGTCTCCGCCGAGAACGTGTGCAGGCACTACGGCGTGGACCACGTGGTCATCGACCTCAACCTGTCATCGTTCCGTTCGGCCCTCACCAGGGACGACATCGACGTCCCGATGGACCGCGAGGGGGACCTCAGCGAGACCATCCCCGTGACGTACGTCCCCGCCCGGAACATAGTGTTCCTGAGCATCGCCGCCGGACTCTGCGAGTCGATCGACGCGGACAGGATATACATAGGCGCCAACGTCGTCGACTACTCCGGATACCCGGACTGCCGCCCGGAGTTCTTCGAGGCATTCCAGAACATGCTCGGGAAGGGCACCAAGGCAGGGGTCGAGGGCAATCCGATCAGGATCGTGACCCCGATACTCCACGATTCCAAGGCCGACATCGTCAGGCGCGGGAAGAGGCTAGGGGCGCCCCTGGAGCTCTCGTGGTCCTGCTACAACGGCGGGGACAAGGCATGCGGCCACTGCGACTCGTGCCGCCTGAGGCTCGAGGGCTTCAGGGAGGCGGGGTACAGGGACGAGATCGAATACGAGCACGGTGAGAACCTGCAATGAGGATCTGCGAGATATTCCGGTCCATCCAGGGCGAGGGGCTCCAGATGGGGCTCCCGACCGTGTTCGTCCGCGCGGTAGGATGCAACCTCAGGTGCAGGTGGTGCGACACCGGCTACTCGTTCGAGGGAGGAACGGACATGACCCTGGACGAGATAGTTGAGAGGGTCGGGGACTGCCCCCGCGTGTGCCTCACGGGAGGGGAGCCAATGATGCAGCCGGACGCGCCGGAGCTGATCGGGAGGCTGGTCTCGATGGGGAGGCAAGTCGACCTGGAGACCAACGGGTCGGTGGACCTCTCCGCCGTCCCCCGGGACGACCTGGTCCTCATAAGCATGGACTGGAAGTGTCCCGCGTCGGGCATGACCGACCGCATGCTCGTCGGGAACCTGGATCTCCTCTCGGGGAAGGACCAGCTGAAGTTCGTCATCGAGACCGAGGAGGACCTGGACTACGCGGTGGACTTCGTCAAGGCGCACCGCCCGGGGACGAACGTGATATTCGGGCCGGTCGGCGGGACCGGGAGGCTGGGATGGCTGGCGGATCGCGTCCTGTCCGAGGGCATCGATGTGCGCGTACTGCCTCAGCTTCACAAGATCATATGGGGGGACAGGACCGGCGTGTGAGCCGGCCCTTATGGGTTTTATGTTGGATGATGAGGGTAGCGAACTGCCTTCTTCATCCAGCCATGCTCTCGAACTTCTTCCGTCTCTCCACGCGACGGATGTAGTCCCTTATCGCTTCCTCGACGGTGCCCTCCTCGTCGGAGGACACGTCGATGCCGGCCTTCCTGAGGATCTCTATGCCGTGCATACCGATCCCTCCGGTCAGCACCGCATCGACACCACCCAGTCCGGATATGGCCCTCGCCACGGCCATCCCCGCTCCGGACTCCGAGTCCATGAACTCGTTCACGATGACGCTGTAGTCCAGGGTCTCGGAGTCCACCAGCAGGAAGAACGGGGCGTGGCCGAAGTCGTCTGCGACGTACGAGTCCAGCGACTCCCCTTCGGAAACTGCGATTATCCTCATTCTACCGTCTTGACGATCCTGTCGACGATCCCCTTGAACGCCTTCGCGGACGCGGAGTCGGGATACTTCAGGACCACGGGCATTCCGCTGTCGCCGCACTCCACCACTCCAGGCTCTATGGGCACCTTGCCAAGGAACTGGACGTTGAGCTCGGCCGCAGCCTTCTCCCCGCCGCCGGACTTGAAGATGTCCGTGATCTCCCCGCAGTGGGGGCAGACGAACCCGCTCATGTTCTCGACTATGCCGATGATCGGGATCCTCGTCTCGGCACCGAACCTCAGGGACTTCCTGCTGTCAAGCAGTGCGACGTCCTGCGGGGTGGTGACGATAACCATCCCGTCGGCCTTGGGCATGAGCTGGACGATGGACAGCGCCTCATCGCCGGTCCCGGGGGGCATGTCTATGACGAGATAGTCGAGCTCTCCCCAGTTGACATCCTCGATGAACTGCTTTATGGCGCCCATCTTGACGGGGCCCCTCCACATGACGGGGGAGTCCTTGTCGGGAAGCAGGAATGCCATGGACATGAGTTTCAGGGAAGGCGGTACCGTGACGGGGATCAGCCTCTCGTCGAGCACATGGAGCTTCTCGTCCTCGACACCGAACATCTTGGGGATGTTGGGCCCGGTGATGTCCACGTCCATGATCCCCGTCTGGTACCCCCTGTTGGACAGCTCGGTGGCGAGATTGGACGATACGGTGGACTTTCCCACTCCGCCTTTCCCGCTCATAACGATGATGATGTGCTTGATCTTGTCGAGCGCATCGTGGAGCCTGGTCTCTTCCTCGATGCTCTCCGCAGTCATGACTGTTCCTGCCATGTTTATATTCCTCTGGGAGGGCGGTAGATTGAGCAACCAATTAAAGAGTTCGCAGGAACCCATCCATACTCAGTCTGGTTAAGTCCCCGTGCTAGACATCTTTATAGAATATGATAGTTATATGACAATGCTGAACAGCTATCAGGGACAGTTCGGACGGAATCCACATGGCACATTACGATCTGATGCACAAGGACCTGCTGGTGTCTGAACTGGATATGGACTTGGACACCGGCCTCATCAGCTCGGTCGTGTCGGTCTCCCGGCTGGACCACATGCCTGTCAGAACGGTCAGGGGCGGGCATCCGGATTCCAAATCCTTGAAGGACTGGTGGTCCGGCAGGTCGATCCCCGTGAGTCGTACTGGGATACGCGATCTGTGTGAGTATCTGGGCATCGGGGCGCCTTTCAGACTCCTGATGGAATCCAATGGCCTCTGTCTGTCCGATCATTACTGGATCCGTCAGCACAATGCGGATCTCAGCTGGTCTTCGGTGAATTTCCTAGAGAACGATTTCTCTGAGGACATGGGGGACCTGTTGTTCGGACGGGATGTTCCAGAGAGGGGGTTGGACCTCTCATCCCCGGACAGCACCACCGAGGGTAATCTGAGGAAGAAGTGGAAGATAATCGGCAGCAAGCGCAGACTTCTGAAATCCGGCACACCGCCCATCAACCAGGAGCCTTTCAACGAGGTGATAGCGGCCCATATCTCGGAGGCGTTGGGGATTCCGCACGTGGATTACGATCTCATATCGGACGGAAGGCTCCTCTGCTCCGCATGCGATGATTTCATAGACGGAGGTTCGGAGTTCGTCTCGGCATACAATGTCATGGTATCGACCCCCCGGTCGAATAACACGACCTCTCTGGACCATTATGTCGGGTGTTGCAGGGAACACGGGATCGACATCACCCACGATGTGGACATGATGCTGGTGCTGGACTATCTCATGGTCAACGTCGACCGTCACACCAACAACTTCGGCATCATACGTGACCCGGACACCTTGGAGTGGAAGGGGGCATCGCCGATATTCGATACGGGGGCCAGTCTGGGTTTCGACAAGATCGTCGATGACATCCAATATGCCTCGTCCGACAGATGCAAGCCGTTCAGGAAGAGCTTCGACGACCAGCTGACGCTAGTATCGGATCTCGATTGGGTCGATATGGACGCCCTCCGTTCCAGTCTGGACGGTGTCGAGGACATACTCGGTTCCGCGGACGGGGCGGTCCCGGAGGACCGTCGCGATGCGATCATGCTGCTCCTGAGGTCCCGCATCTCCTCCCTGGAGCGTAGGGTCCGTGCCATCTCAGACCGAGACTTATTATCACGCCGATGAGATTCGGGATCGATGCCAGACGCTACAGTCGGAGAGTACATGATCCGCAAGGTTCACACGGTCAGTCCTGACATGACGGTGGAGCAGGTGAGGCAGGAGATCATCGCCTCCAATTTCCACGGATTCCCGATAACGGAGAAGGGGTACCTTCTGGGATTCATCACCGCGAAGGAGCTTCTCCGGCATGTGGACAAGCCAAATGCCAAGATCCGCACGGTCATGAGCAGGGGAACGCTGTGTGCGATCCCCTCGATGTCCACGGAGGACGCGACGCGCATACTGTTCAGGTACGGGCTCAGGAACCTCCCTGTCGTGGACGAGGACAAGAAACTGGTCGGGATCATATCCAACATCGACATCGTCCGTTCGCAGATAGAGAAGTCGCGTCCGGGCAAGGTGATGTCCATCAAGAACTTCCTGGAGCAGCAGAACGGACTCCGCTTCAAGGTGGTCAACAAGGACATAGGCATAGACCAGATCATCCCGACCCAGAAGGAGGTCTACATGGACGAGCTGATCGGACGCCAGTACGAGCTGAAGAGAGGACTCAACGAGCCTCTCATAGTCGTGGAGCGCCGCGAGGGATATCTCCTGGTGGACGGTCACCACAGGATGATGGCCGCGAAGAAGCTCGGCCTGAAGGACTTCAAGGCGATAGTCCTGGTCCCCAACGACTACGACACGAAGATCGGCCTGGAGAAGACGGCGGAGCGCTGGGGGTTACACAGCCTCGACGACGTCAAGATCATCGAGGGTTCCAAGCACCCGTTCATGGAGATCACCACGATGCTGCTCCCGAGCGAGGAGGCCGACGGTATAAACCAGAGGCTGATGGACAGCGTCAAGGATGAGTGAGCCGTCCGTACGGGCGGGTCAGAATACCGCCTGCACCAGGAACATGTATAGCACGGTCCCCGCGCCCACGCTGAGGAAGATGTTCCTCTTCCAAACGTGAAGCGCTATCACCACGAGGCAGGATATCAGTTCCGGGATGCCGTAGGGGTAGGTGAGGACGTCGGTCGTCTTCAGGCAGTAGACCACCAGCATCCCTATGACCGCCGGAGGCAGCACCATCCCGATGTACTTGACGGCCGGAGGGATCTCCTTGCCCTTGGGGAACACCAGGAACGATGCCGCGCGCGTGGCGAACGTCGCCACGGCCACGACCGCGATCATGATCAGCGACGATACAGTGTCAAGCACCGTCCTCGACCTCCATCTTCTTCTCCAGCCTGTCCCTGCAGAGCATGATGACCGCGATGATGAGGATCATCGTGGGCAGGACGAAGTTGTTCGCTCCGAATATCAGCAGGCACACGAACGCGACCACCAGTCCGATGAGCTCCGCAGGTCTGTTGGTGCGCCTGTACCAGAGCTCTATGAACATCACGATGAACAGCGCGGTCATGGCGAACTCGACCCCCTCGGAGCTGAATCCGATTCCCGTTGCGAGTATCGACCCTATGACCGTACCGATGATCCAGTACAGCTGGTCGAGCAGGGTTATGGAGAACAGGAACTTGCCCTCGTCCACTCCCTCCGGCACCTTCGTGGTGCAGATGAGCGAGTAGGTCTCATCGGTCATCCCGAATATCATGTACCAGCGCTTCCTGTCGAACCTGTTGTACCTCTCCACGAGCGACAGGCCGTAGAAGACGTGCCTGATGTTCACCATGATGGTCAGGAACGCCGCCTGCACGAGCGAGAACCCCGGAACGAAGAAGTTGACGGCCAGGTACTGTCCGGACCCGGCGTAGACGACCGTGCTCATGAGGATGGCCCACAGGATGTTGTATCCCATGTCGGCGAACATCACCCCGAACGCCCCGCCGATGAACAGATATCCTGTGAGGACCGGGACGGTGTATGGGAACGCCTTGACGATCGCTTCTCTGTAGCTGCTCATTGTCTCACTCGTTCGATGTCCTAATCGGCTGCAGGGCGCCGATGCGGCTGCCTCTATATATCGGGGTCGGTCCGGAGCGAGAAAGAAGGGTATGAGGGGCGGATGCCCCTCCTGGAAATGATTTCAGAGCTTGTCCCTGAGGTTCCTGAGGTCTCTCAGGAGCACCCTCTGCTCGGCCGAGGCGATGATCCTCTTGGTCTTGTTGAAGGTGTCCGGGTTCAGGGATATGCAGTCGATCCCCTGCTCCACCAGGAACTCGGTGAACTCGGGGTACACGGAGGGGGCCTGTCCGCAGATGCTGACGTGCTTGCCGTTCTCGTGGGCGACCTTTATGAGCTGGGCGATCGCCCTCTTGACGCCCTCCTGCCTCTCGTCGAAGTATCCCATGTGACCGAGGATGTCGGAGTCGCGGTCGCATCCCATGGTCAGCTGGGTCAGGTCGTTGGACCCGATGGAGAACCAGTCGCAGTACTTGCAGAACTCGTCGGCCATGAAGATGTTCACGGGGACCTCGGCCATGAAGTAGAGCTTGAAGTCCCTGCCGCGCCTGAGCCCGACCTGCTTCATCATCTCTGTGATGTCCTCGACCTCCTCGATGGTGCGGACGAACGGGAGCATCATGTTGAGGTTCTTGAATCCCATCTCGTCGCGCACCTTCTTGATGGCCCTGAGCTCGCACATGAATGCCTCGCGGTAGGACTCGGAGACGTACCTGGAGCAACCTCTCCAGCCGATCATGGGGTTGTCCTCGTTCGGCTCGTAGTCCGCCCCGCCCTTCATGTCGCGGTACTCGTTGGTCTTGAAGTCGGATGTGCGGAGGGTGATCGGCCTGGGGTAGAACGCCCTGCAGACCTTGGCTATGCCCTCTGCGAGCTTGTCGATGAGCTCGTCGGTCCTCCCCTCCTCGATCACGGCGCAGGGGTGCTCCCCTATGTAGTTGGTGAACAGGAACTCGCTGCGCATCAGCCCGACGCCGTCGCACTGGAGCTTCGCGATCTCGTCCGCCTTGGCGGGCATGGACATGTTGACCATGACCTTGGTTCCCGTGATGGGAACGTACTCGGCGCAGACGCACGCGGACCCGGCGGCCGCGGCCTCGGCCTTCCTGAGTGTCCCCTTGTACACGGTCCCGGTGGTACCGTCCACGGTGACCTCCATCCCGTCCTTCAGGACCTCGGTCGCGTTCCCGGTACCGACGACGCAGGGCGTCCCGAGCTCCCTGGAGATGATGGCGGCGTGACAGGTCATGCCTCCCTCGTCGGTGACGATCCCGGCGGCCCTGCTCATCGCGGGGACCATGTCGGGCATGGTCATCTTGGTGACGAGGATGTCGCCCTCCTTGACGGCATCGAGGCTCATGCTGATGTCGTACAGGATCACCTTCCCGGTCGCAAGGCCGGGACTGGCACCCAGGCCGTTGGACAGGATGTCCTCGCTGGACACGGCGGTCCCGACGGACTCGTTGGTGGCGGAGTTGCCGGTGGCGGTGATGGGCCTCGCCTGCACGATGTAGACCTTGTCGTCCTCTATGCACCACTCCATGTCCATGGGCTTTTCGTAGTGGATCTCGATCTGCCTTCCGATCTCCGCGATCTCCTGTATGCGGGAGTCGGGTATCTTCTGCGCCTTGACCATGTCGGACGGCATGTCCTTCTTCTCGACACCGCCTTCCTTCCCGCGGACGTACTTCCATGTCTGGGTGGAGATCCTCTTCTTGACGACCTCCATCTTCTGCTTGTCCACGATGTAGGTGTCGGGAGTGACCTCTCCGCCTACGATGGCCTCTCCGAGGCCGTATCCTCCCTCTATGACGATCTGCTTCGCGCCGCTGTTGGGGTCGACGGTGAACATGATCCCGGAGAACTCGGAATTGACCATCCTCTGGACGACGACGGCCAGCTTGACATCGCTGTGGGAGTAGCCCTGCTTCTCGCGGTACGCGATGGCGCGGGCGGTGAAAAGGGACGACCAGCATTTCCTGATCTTGTCGAAGAGGTCCGCCTCGTCCTTGACGTTGAGGTAGGTCTCCTGCTGACCGGCGAAGCTGGCATCGGGAAGGTCCTCGGCCGTCGCGGACGACCTGACGGCCACGAACCCGACCTTTCCCTTGGGGACGAGGAGCCTGTACTTGGAGACGATCTCCTTCTTCAGGTCGTCGGGGATGGCGCATTCCTCGAAAATGGCCCTGATCTCCTCGGACGCCTGGGTGAGGCTGTCGTCGGAGGTGCGATCGATGCCGGCGAGCTTCTTCTCGACCTCGGGCATCAGTTTTCCGTTGTTCACGAAGTAATCATAGGAGAACGTGGTGAGAACGAACGCCTCCGGCACCGGGAAACCGGCGTTGGTGAGTTCGCCCAGGTTGGCACCCTTTCCTCCCACGATGGGTATGTCTTCGACGTGCAGCTCGTTTACATCCACAATTTTTCTGTCCATCGGGAAATCTCCGCATCTGCAAGCGGTTTGGATGGCATACTTATGCCTAATGATTCTCCGTATCCCTTTGCCTTCTAAATGATTTCCCTCATGACGGTCGTTCGGACGCGTCCCATCGCCGTGACCTGGTGCATATGGGAGGGACGGCGGGCATCGGTCGCGGTTCGCCTCCATGGATGTTACCCGTATGGATAATACGATCTCCCTCGGGATGTCGACATGATGGATCCTTCGATGTGATTTGGCTGTATTCGTAGATATTCCTACTAATATCGTAAATCCGCTACGATTCCCCTCAAAAATATGCTTATTTTTTTCTTCAATCAATAATTGAAGCAACGCTAACTACGAAGATTTTAAAACAAAGCAGACATACGGAGGCTCAGTGGTACTAATGCACATGGAACTATGTTGGCATGGTAGGGGAGGTCAGGGACTCGTCACGGCGAACGAGATCCTCGCCGAGACCGCCATCGCCTCAGGCAAGTACGTCAAGGCCTTCCCGGAGTTCGGTCCGGAAAGGATGGGTGCTCCTATCAGGGGATTCACCAGGATCTCCGACAAACCCATCAGAGTACATAGCCAAGTGTATGAGCCTGACATCGTCGTCATCATGGACGGGACCCTCGTGGGCAAGGTCGATGTCACCCGCGGGCTGAAGAAGGACTCCGTCGTGGTGGCCAACTACACCGGCTCCCCCAAGGAGCTCCAGGACGCCCTCGGCATAGACGTCGAGTGCCATACGCTGGATGCCAACAGGATAGCCATCGACGAGATCGGCAAGCCCATGGTCAACACGGTCATGCTCGGCGCGGTGATCAAGGCATGCCCTGTGGTCCCCTATGACATGCTCGAGGACCAGATCACCACGAAGTTCACCGGAAAGCTGGCCGACAAGGTCATCGTGAAGAACCTGTCCGCCCTCAAGAGGGGCTACAACGAGGTGCAGTGAAATGGCAATGGCAAACATCAAGGACCTCGTCGTAGGCGGCAGGATCATCAAGCCCGGCTCCTCCGAGGAGTTCGCCACAGGAGATTGGAGAAGCTACGTCCCGGTCGTCGACCAGGACAAGTGCATCGACTGCTACACGTGCTGGATCTACTGCCCGGACAACAGCATCGTGTTCAGGGACGACAAGATGTCCGGCGTCAAGATGTCCCACTGCAAGGGATGCGGCATCTGCGCCAGGGTATGTCCCAAGGATGCCATCACAATGAAGGAGGAGTGAGCATGAGCCACGACATAGCAATCAACGGAGACAACGCGGTCGCACTCGCATGGAAGCAGATCGACCCGGACGTGTGTGCGGCATACCCCATCACTCCTCAGACGATCATCGTCGAGAAGTTCGCGGAGTACGTGTCCAACGCCGAGGTCGGCACGGAGTTCGTCTGCGTGGAGTCCGAGCATTCCGCGCTCACGCTGTGCACCTCATCCGGTTCCGCCGGGGCCAGGACATTCACCGCCACCGCGTCCCAGGGACTGGCCTACATGTGGGAGATGCTCCCCATCACCGCGGCCATGCGCGTCCCCATCGTCATGGCCGTGGCCAACAGGGCGATCAGCGGACCCATCAACATCAACAACGATCACGGGGATGCGATGTCCGCCCGCGACACCGGATGGATCCAGCTGTTCTCGGAGAACGTCCAGCAGGCGTACGACAACTCGATCATCGCGCCCCGCATCGCGGAGCACCACGATGTCCAGCTGCCGATCCTCGTCAACCTGGACGGTTTCATCCTGACCCACGCGATCGAGAGGATGACCGTCATGGACACCAACGATGTCAAGGAGTTCGTAGGGGAGTACAAGCCCCTCTACCCGCTGCTCGACACGAAGCACCCCGTCTCCCACGGTAACATGGACGGTCCCGACTTCTACTACCCCCACAAGGTCCAGTCCGAGCTCGCCATGAAGAAGGCGCTCGAGGTAGCCGAGGAGGTCTTCAAGGAGTTCGCCGAGAAGACCGGAAGGGAGTACCATCTGGTCGATGAGTACAGGTGCGACGATGCGGAGTACGTCGCGGTCATCATCGGTTCGTCATTCGGGACCATGAAGGAGACCGTGGACATCCTCAGGGACGAGGGCCTCAAGGTCGGATGCTGCATGCCCCACGTGTACAGGCCCTGGCCCGAGGAGGCCATCGCCAAGGTGCTGAAGGGCAAGAAGGCCGTGGCCGTGTTCGACAAGCACCTCAGCATCGGGGCGTACGGACCCGTGTTCCCCGAGGTCGTCACCGCCGCCACGATCAACGGCACGGTGCCCAAGATGTACAATGTGATCTACGGACTCGGAGGCGCCGACGCCACCGTGGCCGGATTCAAGAAGATGATGGAGGCCGTGGTCTCCGGAGAGGCTCAGCGCCTCACTTACCTGGGGGTGAAGATATGACCTCACTTTCTCTGAAGGAGCTGAACAAGCTTCCTGTAAGGCTCGCGAGCGGACACAGGCTCTGCGCCGGATGCGCGGAGTCCATCATCGCGAAGCAGATCCTCATGGGCACGTCCGATGAGGTAGCAGTGTCCCTGTCCACCGGATGTTTCGAGGTGTCCACCACCGTGTTCCCGTACACTTCCTGGAACACTCCGTACGTCCACACCGCCTTCGGGAACGGTGCCGCTACATGCGCGGGTCTCGAGACGGCCTACAACGCCCTGAAGAAGAGGGGCAAGATCACCGAGGAGATCAAGTTCGTCAACTTCGCCGGAGACGGTGCGACATACGACATCGGTCTGCAGGCGCTCTCCGGAGCGATGGAGAGGGGCCACAGGATGATGTACGTGTGCCTGAACAACGAGGCGTACATGAACACCGGTATCCAGAGGTCGTCCGCAACGACCCTCGGGGCATCCACCACCACCTCCTGGGCGGGAACCGTCCAGGCCGGAAAGAAGGAGAACTCCAAGGACATGACCGCGGTCATGGTCGCGCACAACATCCCCTACGTCGCCCAGGTCTCCCCCCACAACTGGAGGGACACTGTGACCAAGGCATCCAAGGGATTCGAGGCCAATGGCCCCTCGTTCATCAACGCGATCTCCCCGTGCCCCAGGGGATGGAGGTTCCCGTCCGACAGGACCATCGACATGGCGAAGCTCGCCGTCGAGACCTGCGTCTGGCCTCTGTTCGAGGTCGTCGATGGGAAGTACTCCCTGACAGCCGAATCCTCCAGGATCGCTGACGGTAAGGCCGAGAAGAAGCCCATCCTCGACTGGTTCAATGCACAGGGAAGGTTCAAGCACCTCCTCGTGGACAAGTGGGAGCCTGTCGTCGAGGCCTATCAGGCCGAGGTCGACAGGAGATGGGCGAAGCTCGTCAAGCTCTCCGAGATGGATCTCTGATAGCTTTCATCAAACCCTTTTCCAAACCATTTATTTCTGTCAAAATTCGAAGTTTCCTGTATCCATCGGGATTCGTGTGATGATCCAATGAGCGATCACTATCGATGTCCTGATCGACTTCTAGACCTCACGGTCTTCGGAGAAAATGGGAAAGTGGTTGACAGCGTGTCTGAGTTCCCGTACGCTTGCGCAGTACAGTACAGACAGATACGCGGGCGGACTTTACTTCCGGGTTCGGGAAGGGACCGGGTGTTTCCCCGCCGCTATGGCCGTCATACCAATCCCTGCCATGTCGATGTAGTATATAATTCTATCTATTTTGAGATTTTATATACTCTTGATCGGAGCCAAGTGCGACAGGTTGTGGAACGGACGGGTCGAATCCCATGAACCGGTGTCAGGTGGTATACATCGTGGTTCAGAATCCTATCTTGTTGGTGTTCCGAGTCTAGACCTCACGGTCTTCGGAGAAAATGGGAAAGTGGTTGACAGCGTGTCTGAGTTCCCGTACGCTTGCGCAGTACAGTACAGACAGATACGCGGGCGGACTTTACTTCCGGGTTCGGGAAGGGACCGGGTGTTTCCCCGCCGCTATGGCCGTCATACCAAAACATGGCAGTCAAATAAACTATATAAAACTATCTAAAATATCTAGTGTGTTTCCTAATTCCTCGATTCTGTAATTCAATCTGGTTGTTTCTTCAAAA
>NZ_JBEQWH010000011.1:0-56966 GCF_047501175.1 Candidatus Methanoprimaticola sp. MG2 | reverse complement strand
TCAAACTCCTCGCGGCTGTCGCCGTCCTCGCAATGGTGTTCTGCGCGTTCAGCGCAGTGACACCTGCTTCTGAGGGCGCTGACGGAGCAATTCCATCCGATGTGGAACCTGTCTCGACGTATGATGCGTTGAAGACGGCAATGACGGATGGAAGTGAATTCAACATCAAACTCACTAACAATGTGAGTGCAACCGCAGACTACGAAGCAATTGTTCTGACAAAGAGCGGAATACTTGACCTTAACGGATACAGCATAACGGTATCTGATCCCAAGGATGAGACGGAATCTGTTTCAGCCAAGAGTGTGTTCAAGATCGACACAGCAGATATCGACTTCACTCTGAAGGACTCCAGCACATCAGGTGAAGGAACGATCAAGGCACCCGATAATGCCGCGGTAGTTTTCATCACGTACAAAAATAACGTGAACCTGAATGTGAACGGAGGAACATACAACTCCGGATGCGGATTCTACTACTATACAGAGACTGCAAACAAGACATCCGACGGAAAGGTAGAGATCATCAATGCGAAGATCGTCTCCAAGAGCGTTGGAGTGTGGGTATCCAACAGCAAGGTTGCAGGCCTTACGATCAGTGACACAGAGATAACTGCAGAAAACATTGGAGTATACACTCTTGCCGATGCAGTCTCCATCGAGGGTTCGAAGATCACAGGCGGTGTTGCTCTCGAGATCAAATCTGGCGCAGTGACTGTCAAGAACACGGACCTTGTGGGAACCAAGAACTATGTTGAAGGCACAGACATCAACACCAATGGGTCCGGAGGTGCGGTCGCACCGGTGACGATCAACAACGGATACACCAATGCCGCAGGTTACAACGGAAATGTGTCCCTGACGATAGATGCGGACAGCAGCATATCATATGCTTCGACAGTGACCACGAAGACTGCGCTCCTCGCAGTCACCGATGGCGCGACCCAGACCCAGAAGAACGACATTTCCATCAGCTGGGTCGGAAAAGACAACGATATCTCGGTGAAGTACCTGACAGAATCCTCTGGGAATGAGGGCGGACTCATCTTCGTGAACGGTACCGCCGTGGTGAACAGTTCAGCGAAGTTCTCCGAGGCTGCACAGAAGACAGCCACTGGCGAAGTGAAGAAGATCCTGATCGATGCAGGAGGGAGCGATCTCACCGGAATCGGCGGAAGCTCCGATGGAGTGGCCGTGAAGTTCGGAAAGAACCAGGTGACCGTGAAAGGGCTGACTGTCCCCGCAAATGGAACCCTTGAATTCAGCGAGGGATCTGTGGCGATGAAGGGATCGGTAACTGCTGGTACCATGGCTGTAGATGGGGAAGCGAAGTTCTCCGGAATCCTCGGAGGAAATGCCCAAATCGATGTGGCCAACAGATCCAGCCTTGCACTCGAGAATGTCACGTTTGATGGCAACGCGAAGGTCGTAAAGGATGAGGGAGCTGCGGTCGAGACATCGAATGTCACCGATTCCAGAGAAGACAAAACCAACGGGTACATCCAGAACGAGAATGGCACTACTGCCGAATCGAAGCCTGGAGAGAATGCGACCACCGAGATGAAGGTCGGGGGAGAGTCCAAACTGGGACTTGAGGAAGGAGGTCTTGTCCTCGATGCGACCCAGGCCGTGATCGTATATGACGGGGACACCTGGACCATCGTCCCCGGTGCGGACATAACCATAAAGGGAAAGCTCGTGGTCCCCGAAGGTTCGAAGGTCATTGTCTCCGCAGGAGCCTTCCTGAGATTCGACGCCGCACTCGCAGAGATCGATGGGGACATCGAGATCCAGGGCGAGGACGTGGTCGACGGGAAGACTGTCGATGCAGGAGTGGTCGAGGTCAAGAACTACTCCATCATGAACATCAGCGGAAGCCTGACCATGAACGGTGACCTCAATGTCGACTCCTTCGCCACTGTCAAGATCATGCAGGATTCCACTGCTACGGTCAACGACGAGGGAGTCCTGAGTGTGAACGGTGCGGGGAAACTCATCGTGACCGAAGGGGCCGCGCTGAGTGTCGGCGGAGTAATAGATGCGAAGAACATCCACAACTACGGAACGATAACAATCGACAGCTCCGTCGCTGCGAGTTCCGCTGTCACGTCCACCATCTACATGATGGCCGACGGTGCTGTCGTGGATATCGTCGACTGGACCGCACCCAACGGATCGAAGATCACCGTGACCGATTCCAGCCTTGAACTGAAGAAGGGAAAGAACCCGTTCAAGGTGACGGCCGGGGCCGAGAACTCCGTCGACGTGACGATCACGAGTGAGAAAACCACAGTCTCTGGAATCACATTCACCCAGACTGCGAAACTGAAGGAGAAGAAGACCTTCTCCGGAGAGGAGGACAGATACACCGTCGACAGCTCCATCGATGTGGCAGGAAGCATATCCGTCGCAGATGATGATGACAATGAGGCCACTAAACCCACTGCTTCCGTCAGGCTTGACGGGAACAGCAAGGTCACTGTCTCTTCCAATCTCGTCGCTAACGAGGGAATTACGATTGTGAACGACGGGAAGCTCGAAGTCACTGGATCCATCAACGTGACATCCGATAGGACCACCTTCACGAACAACGTCCAGGACCTCACCGACCGCGGAACGAGCGGTGATGACAGCACTGGAATCACCGTCCTCGATGACGGAAAGATCGTCACCAAGGGTGCGATCACGAACGCTGTGAATGCCGCGTGGTACAAGTCCGAGGTGACCGTTCAGAGCGCCAAAGTCACATACTACAACTACGGATCCATCGGAGCCGTCCTGACGACTGCCGGTGCAGATGACACCATCAAGACTGTCACCGTCTCCGGAGTACAGACCCTGAAGGCAGGCAACACCGTTCCCGCGAACCTGAACCTAGTCATCTCGACGAATGCTGTGATGAACATCGGCGACAGTAAGAACACGGATGTGAAGCTCGAGGTCGATGCTGCAGGAAAGATCACTGGAGCAGGAACCATCGATGTCGATGGGACCCTTTTCGCCAACAACAAGACGAAGGTCTCCAACACGCTCGACATCCAGAGCGATGTCTACGCATACCAGACCGAGAACGACAAGCCCGTCAAGGAAGGATGGGCGAAGTGGACCAGCCTGGCGATCGCCCTCTCCGAATCCAAGGCCGGAGAGACGATCCAGGTCTCTACACCCACCCTCGAGATCAAGAGCAATATCACCATACCTGCGGATGTCACCGTCGTCGTCACCGATGTCACGACATCCTTTGTCATCAAGGATGGGGCCACTCTCACGATTGATGGGACCCTCAAGACAGATGTGGATATCAACGCGGAGACCAAGTTCGCGAAGGAAGCCGTCAACCGTAACGATGACACCGTCGATTCCAGCGCCATCGTTGTGAACGGAGTCCTCAAGAGCGACAGTGTCATCAAATATAACGAGACCCCCACATCCAATGACAAGAAGCTTTCCACCGGCGGAGCACCCATCGCCGGCGCATATTATGATGATGAGGACGGATACAAATGCGTCTCACCCCTTGGTGTCGCCATTGCGGACATGACCAAGGTCGGAAGTGACATCAGGATCAATGGGAAGGTCACTGTCGGAGACATCAAGTTCACCGCCACAGACGACTGCGAGAAGATCATCCTGGAGAACGGATCAATCTTCACAGCATCCTCGATCACCCTTGAGAAGTCCGGAATTGTCTCTGCAGCGGCAACTGCCGCAGGGTCCTCGCCAGCTGTTCTCGTTGGAGGTACATTCAACGGATCCATCATCGTCGGCAACGTCACTGTCATGTTCGACGATGTTAAGACGTTCGGAGTTTCGGATATCGACGGAACCATGACATTCGACAATGTCGCCGAGGTCAAGGGAACCATGGAGAATCACCCCGACAACGCATCCATCACCCTTTCTGCTGGAACCCTTACCGCTAAGAACGCACTCGGTAGCGGCAATGTCGACTTCATTGTCGCATCCGGTGCAACCCTGGTCTCAGAACTTGCGGCTGATGGTGGATCCTTCAACAAGATTGTGATCGACGGAACCGTGACAGTCGCATCCGGAAAGAAATTCGATGCGACCACTGTCGTGGTCATGGGTGGCGGAATCCTCTCTGTCGAGGCTGCCACCAGCACCACTGCATCCGGAATCGCCAGTGCTACTGAACTGTACGTCGGAATCCTTAAAGCCAAGACCACCGGAGCTGTCGCAACCGTCAACGGACCGGTCGCCCTTGGAAGCGATGGAACCGCATATATCGCAGGCGATGCGGTACTCGACGAAGCCGCACTCAAGGTGTTCGATGACATCTCCATCAAGTCCACCCAGTTCTTCGTGAACGATGGACTCTGGATGACCGTGTACACCAAGAATGCAAGCATGACTATCTCCAGCATCAAAGAACCCACTGCTGATGCTGCAGGATTCGACATCCCTGTAGAGAACGCCCTCTTCCTGGGCTGGCTCAACAAGGATGGAGATCTCGTGAACAACGATCTCATTGGATCCAGTGAGAAGGTTACTGCGAAGATCGAGACCGAGGTATATCGGATTGCGATCCTTGCCAACGAAGGTGTCGATGATATCTTCATCGACGGACAGATCCTTGTGAAGTACAACGGACTCTACCTCTTCAACGGAAACCTCTCTGCAGGAACCCACACGATCACATACACCCTTGCGAACGGATACTCTGGAGATGCGAAACTCGCGATCAACGGAACCGTTGAGAAGGGTGCCGAGTGCACCGTATCTGGCCTGAGCTTCACTCTCTCTGGAATCCCCGATTCTGCGAAGCTTGGATTTGATGACGATGACACAACAAGCCAGGACATCACCGTGACGTTCCAGCTCACCGGTATCGAGAAGTCCGGATTCACCCCCGACCAGCCCGACACCCCCGCAGCCGACAATGGAATGACCATCACCGACTACCTGCTGATCATCCTCGTCGTCCTCATCGTCGTCATGGCCATCATCGTCGCCATGAGGCTCATGAGGAGCTGATCGTAAACACACGGATGAGCGAAGGCTATCGACCAATAACCTGAACAGGAAACACAGGGGCCCGGAAGGGCCCCGACGACCACGGAGCACACCCATAACCTTAACAGCAAACGGGTCTCGGAGCGGGGCCTCCCGGACGGGAGGTCCCGGACCCTTTAGAGTTCACAGGACACAGCGGTCACATACGGAGAACGACCGCCGACGAAATCACGCTCAGTGGATCACAAGCCTCAGAGATGACGCTAAACCGGGACATCTGGTGAAATGGATGTGTATTCCTCCGTGTCCCTCCTTACGCCGGGGCTCTCCCCCCGGCGGTCCATTCTACAACCTACCACAATCCATTGACAATGAGAAGCGACGACCTGCCACCGTCTCACATCCATATCGGAAACAAGTCCGGCCGTCACACGAGATAGTCCCTCAGGACCTCCTTCAGGTCCGCATCGGAGCACCATTCGTCGAACGGTCTCCCGGACGCGGCGACCGTCCTCCCCAGATGCAGGACCATGTCCGTGCACCTGTCCACGGGCACCGCCCCGATGAGGTCCCCGAACCTCTCCCTGCCCTGGAGTCCGCATCCGTTCACGGTCACGTTGAACACCTTCACGTTCTCCCCTCCGACGCTCTTGGACGCTCCCTGCAGTCCCACGACGCCCACCTGATGGCAACCGCAGCTGGAGACGCACCCCGATATCCTGAACCTCGGGAGGCAGTCGGCGGGCAGGCCCTCGGCCCTGACCGCGTCCACCATCCCCCTGAGCAGCCCCGCCGAGTCCCTCAGACCGATCTGGCACACCGTCGCCCCGATGCATGACACCGACGTCTCGAACAGGGTCTCCGCCCCTCCGGACGTCGCATCCTCCACCGCGATGGCCTCGTTCCCGTCCAGGTTTATCACGTATAACGCACTGTCCGGGGATATCCTGACCTCCGCATCCGGCATGTCGGACGTCGCATCGTATATCCTCCTCAGGACATCCAGCGGGACGTCCCCCGCGAGGGGACGGTACGAAACATAGTACAGTCCGTCCTGCTTCTGCCTGAACACCCTCCTGTGGTCCGGGGACACCTCCACAATCGGCCGGGGACGGTACACCGGGATTTCCGGGTGGATGTCCAGGTCCTCTCTCCCCCTGACCTCGTCCAGGTGCCTCAGGAACTCCCTGCGGTACCCCTCGTCGCCCAGGGCGTCCCTCATGTACCTGGTCCTGGCACGCGCACGGTTCCCGTAGTCCCCGTGCTCGACGAACGTGTCCACCATCGCCCTGACGTAGTACAGGGTCTCCGAGGGGTCAACGCCCTCCGCGACCAGCACCCCCATCCTCGGGTTGCTGCCCAGCCCCCCGGCGGACCAGACGTCGAACATCCCGTACGGCCTGGCGACGAACCCCAGGTCCCTGAACGTCGCATGGGTCTCGTTCCTCCTTGACGACGAGAAGGCCACCTTCAGCTTGCGGGGCATCCTGACCTCGGTCATGATGTCCAGGAGATACCTCTCCGCCGCCTTCGCGTACGGGTACACGTCGAAGTACTCGCCCGGCTCGACACCGGACAGCGACGTGGCGGATACGTTCCTGGGATTGTCCCCTCCGCCGCCCTGGGTGTTTATCCCGTGGTCCAGGGCGCGGTCCATGACCTCCGCGATCTGGTCCCCCTCCAGGTCATGCAGCTGGACGGTCTCGCACGTCGTGGTGTGCACGCGGTCCAGACCGTACCTCTCGCACTCGTCTATTATGAACCCCAGCTTGTCGCGGTCCATGTGGCCGCCGCACATGCGGAGCCTGATCATCCCGCGCTCCCCGCCCCTCTGCGCATAGCTTCCGAACTGCCCGGATATGCCCTTGTACTCCTTCGCTGACATCTCCCCGGCGAAGAACCTCCTCTCGGCCTCCGCGAACACCGGGATCCTGGACCTGAAGAACTCTGCATCCTTCATACGCTGACACCCGGCATCCACAGCGGACGGATGGTTTATACGGATGACTGCGGAAGCGTCTGCCTTTTACGCTCGTTTACCGATACCGTGACCATGACCCCATGCCCCGGACCAACGAAGGAGAAGCTCGGACTCGTACAGGTGTACACCGGGAACGGAAAGGGAAAGACGACGTGCGCCCTCGGCCTCGCGCTCAGGGCCATCGGCTCCGGACTGAACGTTATCATGGTGCAGTTCCTGAAGCCGGACTGCGGATACGGCGAGCAGGTGATGGCGAAGAGCCTGGAGAGCTTCGAGATGGTCTCCCTCGGCGCGGACCACATGTGCGGGAGCAAGGTCTCCAGGGAGGAGGACCTGGAGCTCACCGGGAAGGCCATGGAGGTCTCGACGGAGGCCCTCCGTTCCGGGAGGTACGACCTGGTGATCCTCGACGAGATAAACAACTCCATGCGCTTCGGGCACGTGTCCGCGGAGGACGTCATCGCCATGCTGGAGTGCAGGGCGCCGAACACTGAGGTCGTCCTGACCGGGCGCGGAGCCCCGGCGGAGATCATCGAGTACGCGGACCTGGTTACGGAGATGACCCTGGTGAAGCACCCCATGGACCGCGGGATACCCGCGAGGAAGGGCATCGAATTCTGACCAAATGGGTAGGTATTTATCGGTCGTCGCATTCGTCGGAACATCATATGGCAGTCTACAACAGCATCACGGAGACCATCGGCGACACGCCGCTCATACGTCTGAACAGGATGGCGCCCAAGGGCTCCCACGTCTACGTCAAGGCGGAGAGGGGCAACCCTGCGGGATCGATCAAGGACCGCGCGGCACTGTCGATGATCGAGGATGCCGTGGCACGCGGAGCGCTCAGGGAAGGGGGGACCATAGTGGAGCCCACCTCCGGGAACATGGGCATCGCGATAGCGATGATCGCCGCGGCCCGGGGATTCAAGGCGGTCATCGTCATGCCGGACACCATGACCAAGGAGCGCATATCCCTCATGAGGGCGTACGGCGCGGAGGTCGTCCTGTCCCCCGGGGCGCAGGGGATGCAGGGCGCGGTCGACATGGCCGACTCCATCGCGAAGGAGAGGGACGGCTTCGTCTGCGGACAGTTCGACAACCCCGCCAACGCCGCGGCCCACAGGACCGGCACCGGCAGGGAGATCCTCAGGGACCTCCCGGACGTCGACCTGGTGTACGCCGGGTTCGGAACGGGAGGGACGGCGACCGGGATAGCGCAGGCGTTCATCGACGCCGGCTCCAAGGGGAAGGTCATAGGCATAGAGCCCACCGAGAGCCCCCTGCTGTCCGACGGACGTGCCGGACCCCACAGGATACAGGGCATCGGGGCCAACTTCGTCCCCGGGAACCTGCACGCGGACCTCCTCGGCGGCATCGAGACCGTGGACGGCGACGACGCCGTCAGGACGTGCGTCCGCCTCGCCAGGGAGGAGGGGATATTCTGCGGCATATCGTCGGGATGCAACGTCTTCGCCGCCATCCGCGAGGCCGAGAGACATCCCGGGAAGAGGATCGTCGCCATACTCCCGGACGGCGGCGAGAAGTACATGAGCCTGGGCATATTCGACGAGTGATAACGTGCCGGTGAACATCCCCAACGACCTGCCCGCGGCATCCGTCCTCGAGTCCGAGAACATCTTCGTGATGACCGAGACCAGGGCGACGACGCAGGACATACGTCCCCTGGACATCCTGATCGTGAACCTCATGCCCACCAAGGTCGAGACGGAGACCCAGATCCTCAGGTGCCTCAGCAACAGCCCCCTGCAGACAACCGTCGAGTTCCTGCAGATGGCCAGCCACACCTCCAAGAACACCTCCGCCGAGTACCTCAGGAGGTTCTACACCACGTTCGAGAAGGTCCGCGACAGGAACTACGACGGCGTCATAATCACCGGCGCGCCGGTGGAGAACATAGAGTTCGAGGACGTCGACTACTGGCCGGAGCTGTGCGAGATCATGGACTGGACCAGGAGCCACTCCTCGTCCACCCTGTACATCTGCTGGGGGTCCCAGGCGGGACTCTACCACCACTACGGCGTACGCAAGTACCCCCTGGAATCGAAGATCTCCGGCATATTCGAGCACAACGTCCAGGCCCCGAACGAGCCCATACTCAGGGGGTTCGACGACAGGTTCCACATGCCCCAGTCCAGGCACACCCAGCTGGTGCTCGAGGACATACAGGCGGACCCGCACCTGCACATCATAGCCTCGTCCCCGGAGACGGGGGTGGGGATAGTGGTGTCCGAGAGGAACGAGGTGTTCATCACGGGACACTTCGAGTACGACAAGGGGACGCTGGCGTACGAGTACGAGCGCGACCTCGCGGCGGGGAAGAACCCGCACGTCCCCGACCACTACTTCGAGGACGACGACCCGCACAAGGACCCGATCGTCAGATGGAGATGCCACGCGACCATGTTCTTCACGAACTGGCTGAACTACTGCGTCTATCAGGAGACACCCTACGACAAGGGTGCCATCGGACGCAGGTGAACAACCGGGGGCGGCCCTCGGAAAGGGGCCGCTCTCGGACATTTATATACTATACATTCCATTCCGCAATCGAATGGATTTTGACTTCAAAGACGGACCTGAAGGGACGATCGACTTCTCCGAGTCCCAGCTCCGTGAAGCCTACGGACGTATGGAGATGGACAGGCAACCCTGGGCCTCCCACACAGGAAAGGAGGTAGACTTCATAGAATCGGTGGTCGACCTTCGGGAATCGAAGGTCCTGGATATGGGCTGCGGCATCGGACGCCACTCCCTGGAGATCGCATCGAGACATCCTCAGAGCTCCGTCCTGGGCATCGATTTCTCGGAGAGCAACATATCCAAGATCAGGAAGAAACCCCACCCCAGGAATGCAAAGTTCCAGGTCGCTGACGGAAGGGGCTATCGCACACAGGGCTTCGATGTCGCTCTTGCCCTCTACGACATCATAGGGTCCTTCCCGGATGAAGAGGACAACCTCAGCATCCTGAGAAACTGCGTGAGGTCCCTCTCGCCCAGAGGAACCCTCATCATCTCCGTCATGAACATGGAGCTGACACGTGCTATCGCCAGGCCCGAGAACGTCGGGAACGTTATCGGGAATCCGGAGTTGCTGTTCCGTCTGAAACCCACGGACATCATGCACAAGTGCGGGGATGTGTTCGATCCCGAACACTTCCTGATAGATCCGGATTCGAACCTCGTCTACAGGAAGGAGCAGTTCAGCGGCGATGACTCCCTGCAGGCGGAATATGTGATACGCGACCGCAGATACACAGGTTCCGAGGTCAGGGAGATGCTGGAATCTGAAGGCATGACCGTGTCCGATATACGCTATGTACAGGCGGGCAGATGGGATACACCCCTGGAACCCACCGACCCCAAGGCGAAGGAGATCCTGGCGGTCGCCGTCAAGAGATGATCGCTGTCTCTCGAAGATCGTTCTCTGAAGATTACACCGGCATGTCCGCCTTGGACTCAAGCGTTGCACAATTTGTGCAACGCTTGAAGACCGCCGTCACTGGGACACGGTCTTCGGGTTGACGAGCTTCCCGACGATGGCATCCTTGACAAAGGGGTTGAGCCCCGAGACATCCTCCCTCCCGTCGATGATGCCCTGGACCTCTGCCGATATGTGGGTGAAGACCTCGCGGAATATCCTGCACGAATCTCCCCCGTTGTTCTCGATGCCGCACTCGTGATATGCATCCATGCTGCATCCGCCGTTGCAGTATCTGAATATGGGACAGGTCTGACACCTCTCCCTGCGCTTGATCGAGCCTTCCAGGATCCTCCCGAACCCTTCCGAACGGAAGGCATCGGAGATGTGCTCGATCTCGTTCACGTTCCCCATGCAGAACTCCTTCGGGCAGGCCTTAGCGCACGGGTATATCGAACCGTCCGGATGGACGCATATCCACTTCGTCAGACAGGACGTGTGGGCGCAGTCGGACGGCGTCGGGTCCCCCAGGTAGTTCAGCACGTAGAGGTAATGCGGTATGAGCGGGACCTTGGAGTCCGGATCGTGGAGCCACGCATCGAACGCCTCTATGCTCCCCCTGATGAACTCATCCGCATCCGGGACGGTGCCGTTGCATTTGGCGCACCCGGCGGGGATCACGGGGGAGAACGACACGTTGGTGCCCTTGTCGCGGTAGTACTCGTAGAGCTCCCTCTGCCTCAGAGCGGTCTCCCTCGATATGGTCGAGCTGACTGAGTACTTGTTCTCCTTGGCGGACAGAAGGGATATCGCCTTCTCGGGATCCAGTTCCCTCAGGACGCCGTTGTAGGGTCCCTCGCATGAGACCCCGACGTTGATGGCCTTCTCCCTGCAGTAGGCCATGAAGCGCCTGTTGAGGAGCGTCCCGTTGGTCTGTATGGTGTTCCCCACGCGGAAGGAGTTCTTCCCGAAGTACCTCTCCTCAATCTCCATGACGCTCTTGTAGAAGGACATCGGAAGGGTCATGGGCTCCCCTCCGTGCCATATGAACCAGGCGGCCTCATACTCCTCGGAGACCATCCTCATGAGGCGGTCTATCGAGTCCAAGGAGATGTCCCCGCGCACACGCTCCTCTGGAGCGTGATAACAGTGGCTGCAGGACTCGTTGCAGAAAAGTGTCGGTTTGACGATGACCGAGATGTAGGGCTTCATGGCCGGCGGATGCCGGCTCAGAAGGGCCAGTAGGTCCAGACGCCGTTGAAACCGTTGGTGACGTAGCAGCAGCAAGCGCAGCAGCAGACGACGAGACCGACGACGCAGGCGTGCCATCCCAGGGAGTTGCAGTATCCGTTGTCTCCGCAGCAGCAGTAGCTGCACTTGGAGTCTCCGCCGTGCTCCTCGTCGGCGGCACCGTCGAAACGACCGTCATGGTCGTAGTTCTCGGGAAGGCCCTCCATCGCGAATGCGATGAATGCTGCCGGGGACTGGCTCTCGTAAAGTGCTGTCAGTTTGTCAACGGATTCCGCGTCGTACGCCATGATTCTATTCACCTACCACTGCTGGCTGGTACAGCTTCCGAACCTTTATGCCATATATATGACTTATTGACACTCCGGACCTCTGGCTGTGCCCGGACCCTCCCCATCGGTACCGAAACCGGCCCGCACCGCCCTCCCTCGACGGACGCGGGATCCACTCCGACAGGCCCTATTGATGTACAATATAGATGAACGATGTCCCTTTACGATACCAACATTCATATCCGCCCCATCATCATGACATGAAGACGAGGTTCTCCGATGGGATGCGAAGGCGAGCGTGACGGATTCAGGAGCAGGGGCGGCTTCATCGTGTCCTGCATAGGCTCGTCCGTGGGGATGGGCAACATCTGGCGCTTCCCCGCGATGGTGTCGCTCTTCGGCGGGCTGACGTTCATCGTCCCGTACCTGTTCTTCGTCGTCCTGATCGCCCTCACCGGGGTGATGGCCGAGTTCGCCCTCGGACGTTCCGCCAAGACCGGACCCGTGGGGGCGTTCGGCAGATGCACGGAGATGCGCTTCGGGAACGAGAGGATCGGGAAGGCCATAGGCCTGATCCCCATCATGGGGTCCCTGGCACTGGCGATAGGCTACACCTGTGTCATGGCCTGGATCTTCGACTACACGTTCATGGCGTTCAACGGGGAGCTGATATCCCTGGGCCAGGACATGGGGTCCATCGGCGGGCTCTTCGACTCCATAGCGACGTCCGGCGGTGCGAACGTCTGGGTCGTCGTGGCGGTCGTGACATCCCTGGGCATCCTCGCCCTCGGGGTGTCCAGAGGCATAGAGAAAGCGAACAGCGTGATGATGCCCGTCCTCTTCCTCCTGTTCATCGGCCTGATGGTCTACATCGCCACCCTTCCGGGGGCGTCCGCAGGATACTCCTACATATTCTCCATCGACACGGAGATGCTCGGGAACCCCCTGGTCTGGATCTTCGCGTTCGGACAGGCGTTCTTCTCCCTGTCCGTGGCCGGCAACGGCAGCGTCATCTACGGGTCGTACCTCGACAGGAAGGAGTCCATACCATATTCGGCAGGGGTGGTCGCGACGTTCGACACCACGGCCGCGCTCCTTGCATCCATGGTCATAATACCCGCGATGGCCGCGGGAGGCTCCGAGCTGACGGGCGGCGGTCCGGGGCTCATGTTCATCCATCTCGTCAACGTGTTCAACGGCATGCCGATGGGCCAGATGATCGGGGTGGTCTTCTTCGTCTGCGTGCTGTTCGCCGGACTGAGCTCCATCATCAACCTCTACGAGGCTCCGATCGAGTACCTCCAGCAGAGGTTCGGGACGCGTCGCGCGACCGCGACCGCGGCGATCCTCGCGATCGGATGCATCGTAGCCCTCTGCATACAGGGGATCGTCTCCCAGTGGATGGACGCCGTATCGATATTCATATGCCCGCTCGGCGCCCTCCTGGCCGGGGCGATGTTCTTCTGGGTGGCCGGCAGGAGGTTCGCGGAGGACGAGGTGAGCGAAGGCGCGAAGAGGAGGATAGGCGGATGGTTCTTCCCCCTCGGCAAGTACGTCTACTGCTCACTCACGCTGGTGGCCCTCGTCGCCGGGGCGCTCCTGGGCGGCATAGGATGAGTCCCCAGCCTTTATAACCAGGTCCCCATTGGAGGAACGATGTTCGGGTACACCGTCCCCGCCTACAGCAGACTGTCCCCCGCGGACAACAACCTCTACAGGAGATACTACTGCGAGGGGTGCCACCAGCTCAGGGCCGGGTTCGGTCTGACAGGCACGACCACGGTGAACTACGACATGACGTTCAACACCATACTCCTGAACGGGATCATGTCCGATTGTCCGGAGTTCGACGGCACCAAGAGGAGGATCTGCGTCCTGGACGCCCCCAAGGCCGACTCGTCCATGATGAGGAAGATGGCCGCATACACCCTCATCCTGACCAAATGGGAGCTGTACGACGACGAGACGGACCTCCCGTCCGCGAAGACGAAGCTGATCTCGTTCGTCCTGCGCAACGCCATGGAGAAGGCCGTGTCCCTCTACCCCGAGTACGACGAGATGGTCGGGGAGGGGTTCATGAGGCTCCGCGACATGGAGCTCGCCGGATGCAGGGACGCGCCGCGCATGGGGAGGGAGTTCGGGAAGGGCCTGACGGGGCCCCTGGAGGACATCTCGGGGGAGTTCTACTCCAGGGAGCTGGGCGATGTGTTCACCGAGCTCACCGCCGCGGTGTACCTCATGGACGCGATCGACGACCTGGAGGACGACTTCCTCGACGGGACATACAACCCGCTCCTCCCGGAGTCGGGGTTCGTCAACGCCAGGAGGCTGATAGACTCCTCCGTCTACGAGCTCACCGGGACCGTCGGCGACGTGGTCGGGTCCCTCCAGGGCGCGTATTCCAGGGTCCGCCCGCAGATGAGGGGCAACGAGAGCCTGTGCGACAACATAGTCTACTACGGCATACCCGAATCCGCCAAGAAGGTCATCATGGGCGAGGCCAAGGCAAAGGCCAGCATCAAGAACATCCTGGGCAACAGGAAGGAACGCCTCTCAGAATGACCCCCTCGGGTCGTAATGGGAGCAGACGTCGAGGGAGTCCCTGTCCTCTCCGGACCTAGAGCATCTGCCGCCGCCCCACGACAGGCAGGACCCGCAGCTTCCGGGACGGTATCTCCCGCACCCCTCGTCGGGACCGGTCGGCCTGGACTCCGGGATGCACACCCACAGGTCGTCCTTGTGATTGCAGTACCTGCATGTGCGGCACTTCCCGTAGCTCTCGTCCATGACCGCTGATGTCGGAGGTGGCTTATCCGTTTTGTCCCCGTCCGTCATCTTCGTCCCAGGCCCTCTTGACACTCCCGACGGCCTTGGTCATCCTCTTCCTACCGTAGAAGCTCTCGGTCATCTCCGTCGACGCGTAGCCCATGAGCACGCTCACGGACCCTGTGTCCAGGTCGCTGCCCAGATGCCTCTGGCCGAACGTCCTGCGGCATTCGCGGAGATCGGATCCGATGCCGAGATCCTTCTCCACAACCTCCTCGATCCCCCTGATCGCGTTGCCCCAGGGTGCACAATTCAAGCCAATGGCTCGGTCACTCGCACCCTTTGCGCCCCTGGATATGAGCCCGTCGAAGTAGTCCACGATGAGAGCGTCCAGCCTGTCGGTCCTCGGATGGGCCTTCGATCCGGTTAGGTCCATGAGGATCATCGACGGGCCGCTGCGTATCGTGATGTAGATCTCGTAGCACCTGGCGAACGCCTCCACCTTGGATGCGTAATATCCCATCTTCGGGTTGTCGCCCAAAGCGCCGTGGATCTCGGAGCAGTAGCGGGCGTGGACCCGTGAGAAGTCGCCCGAGTGGGAGGGGCGACCCAGGAAGGCGTCCATGGCATGGGCGTACTCGTGGACGAGAACGCCGATGCACGAGGCGCTGACGAGGATGTCCTGGAGGACCTCGCTGTACTGTCCCGAGAACCCTGTGTGAGAGAACCTACGGACCCTGAGACGAAGGTCATACCGGTCGGGCGGGGGAATCAGGAGGCCATCGTCGATGAGCCTGCCGACGCCCTCCGACACGCCCATGGCCGTGGCCTCGTCCACCGAACCGTCGATGTCGAACCCGGAGAAGAGCTCCGCGAGGCGGGAGCCCGACATCATCTTTGCCGCCGCGGAAATCCTGCGGAGGTCACAGTACGGCTTCAGATCCCTGCTGACGTCCCTGAGTCTCCCGCGGGCGCGGCACAGAGCGCGGACCGACAGCGATAGCAGGTCGAGCCTCCTCTTGCGGAGACCGAAGTCCGCAATCACCCCGTCCTCGGTGGATGCTGCGTCGAGCGTCGCCCCGTCCGGCGACCCGAGGTACCGGACCTCTCTGGCGGCCCTGACGTCGGAGACCCTGACCATGTCCGAGACGTGCGCCTGCAGCGTCAGCAGCTCCGCCTCCGCCACCGCCAGACGGGGATCGGACACGATGTACTCGGAGGGTCCCACCGAGATCGCCCTTCCGTGCAGCTCCGGGGGGATCCCCTCGGCAGGGGAGACGAACGTCACACTGCCAGTCCTCAGACGTACTGTCAGACCCGCGGCCCTACCACATCCCTGCCCCTGGACCGATAGGAAGGACCTCAATGACTCCAGCAGGTCCCCTCCGCACTCGAACTCCTCCGCGTCAAGCCATCCGGACAGCAGGTCCGGACATCCGGCTGCCACGGAGACAAGGCCAGAGGCGTGCTCTGGGAACCCCGCGTCCGCCCAGGCGTCGGCCAGCGATTGGAGCGCATCCGCAGTCGTGTGATGAGTGGAAGTAACTGTCATCCGTGCATCCCCCTCAGCGTATCGGCCCATACGATATCCATTTTACGAAACAGTTTCCGATTTCCGGGAGGGGTGCTGCATTCGGAACCATCTTCTCTTGCCGAAAGGCAGGAGTCGGAGAATGAGCGATGCACAGATCCCATGGGATGAGAACGAGAGGGTCCGATGCCGGCCGTCGATGGACCGCCATGTCCGACATGCGGTTGCAGGGAGTGGGACCAGGAACGGGTCTCGGGCGGGATCGTACTCACCTGTCGAAATTGCAGAAAAAAGATCGGGCTGATGATCTGGTTGCGCGGCCCCCCCCTCCGCGACGAAATCCTCCCTGCCGTCGGAGTCCCCCACGTACACATCGAACCCCCTTCCAGCAGCTCCGTGAGGATCGTATTCTCCATGTGCCCGGAGTGTTCTCCGGACGGTAGCTCAGGATGGCCGTGCCCGAACCTGGTTTATATAGAGCTGACGCGATTGTCCCACCATGGTCGGAACGAAGGAGTACACGTTCGAGGAGCTCTGCAGGATAGTGGGGCCCATCGCCGAGTCCTATGGCATGAGGCAGGTGTATCTCTTCGGATCCAGGGCCCGCGGTGACAATACCGAGGATAGCGACTACGACTTCTGCGTCGTGACGTCCGACGACTGCGACCTCTTCGAACTCGGCGGGTTCTTCGCCGATCTGAGGGATGCCCTCGGAGTGGAGATCGACCTTGTCTGTCAGGGGTCCCTCCGGGACGACTTCAGCAGGGAGGTCCTCAGAGACAGGAGGCTGCTCTATGAGGCGTGACATCGACATCCTTCGTGATATCGTGAAGTACTGCGACATCGTGAACGAGGCCGTCGAGATGTTCGGCTCGGACGAGGAGGACTTCCTGGACAACAAGGTGTACCAGACCTCGACCGCCTTCTCCATCCTACAGATAGGCGAGCTCGTGAAGAGGCTCTCCCCGGAGCTCAGGGACAAGTTCGGGGACGTCACCTGGAGGAAGATCGCAGGCATGCGCGACATGTTCGCGCACCAATACCACAACGTCATCCCGGAACTGCAGTGGAAGACGATCACCGAGAGGGTCCCTGAGCTCAGAGTGGCATGCCTGGAGATCATCGGCGTCCTCGAATCCGGAGACGCGGACGAGTGAATCACATCAACACATCCGTCTCGGTTCCGAGCGCATGCCATGGTCGGGTCGGAGCGGATGGATGCTCGGTGACTTCCCCTCTTTGGTGCAATCACCCTGACTGCTTCTTGTCGCACATCCTGCATAGTTATTTGACTACTGAGAGCATATGCGAAAGCATGAGGAAGATACCCATCGGCATCCAGGATTTCAAGGAGATACGCGGCGATGATTATTACTACGTCGACAAGTCCGATCTGATCGCGCAGATCCTTGACTCCAAGGTCGAGGTGTACCTGTTCACCAGGCCAAGGAGGTTCGGGAAGTCCCTGAACCTCTCGATGCTGGACGCGTTCCTCAACGTGAAGCACAAGGGCAACACATGGTTCGATGGCCTCAGAGTATCCGAGAGGAAGGATCTAGAGCCGAGGAAGAACGCATCCCCCGTCCTATACTTCGATTTCAAGGACATCAATTCCAGCACATTCGACTCGTTCCGTGCTGGAATGGCGAACAAGGTCGCCGACCTGTACCGTCTGAATGTCGAAGTCCTGGAGGATGTCTCAGACCTCAAACTGAGGAAGGACGTCTCAGACATAAGGATGGGAACATCGGATGTGGACACTCTGTCCAGATCCCTCCGCATTCTGACCAATCTCATGCAGGACCACCATGGGAGGAAAGTGGTCGTCCTCATCGATGAATACGATAACCCAGTACATAACGCTCATGGCACAGAGGACTTCAGGAAGATACTGGATTTCATGAAAATAATGCTGGGCTCCGCCCTCAAGGGGAACGAATCGCTAGATCTCGCAGTGGTCATCGGCGTTATGCAGATCTCGAAGGAGAGCATATTCTCTGGATTCAACAACCCGTATGTGAACAACATATTCTCCAAGGAATCCGACGAGATGTTCGGATTCACCCCGGACGAGGTCAGGAAGCTGTGCGCCGACTACGGCCATCCGGAGAGGTACGAGGAGGCGAAGGACTGGTACGACGGCTACATCTTCGGAGATGCCGAGATATACAATCCATGGAGCGTCCTCAACTACGTCAAAAGGGGATTCGAACCATCATCGTACTGGGCCGGGACCAGCGGGAACTCGATCATAGACCATCTCCTCGCCAATGCCAGGAGTGAGACGTACGATATCCTGAGAGGACTGGCCACCGGCAGTTCGGTGAAAATGGAGATCGACGGTATGATCACGTTCGAAGAATTGGACTACGCCCCGGAATCCATCTACTCTGTGATGGTCATGTCGGGATATCTGCGCGCGATGCATGAGAGAAGCGACCACTACCTCATATCGATCCCCAACATGGAGATGTACCTCATATACTCCAAGATGGTCGCCGCAAGGCTCGATACGACCGGGAGGAAGATAAGATCGTTACAGAACGAGCTGGTCTCCGGCGATGCCGCATCCGTCTCCAGGACGATCGAGGACCTCCTGATGACGGACATGAGCTTCAGGATCCTGGACGATGAAGCTACCTATCAGGCATACCTCATAGGACTGCTGTTCAACCTGCACGATCAGTATGATATCAAGGCAGAGCGTGAGGTCGGGAAGGGTTACTGTGACATACTCATGTCATCCAAGGTCGCCGGCGTACCGAGCATCGTCATAGAGCTGAAGCGGGGAGACGGGGCATCGGACCTGGATGACCTCGCGGCCGATGCCGTGAGACAGATCCGCGACAGGGAGTACCATCACGGGTTGAGTGGACGTGTGCTGCTGTATGGCATGGCGTTCCACGGGAAGGATGCGCGCATCGTCTCGGAGGAGCTCGACGACCGTGCGGGTCCGGTCGCCGGATCAGGGTGAACGCTGCGTTCGCGGCGGACGTCCGGGCACAGTACCTGCTGTCGGCGCTGCCGATGATCATCGCGTCGTCCGGACCCATCACGCCGAGCGACCTGATGTATCCCGAGTATGCGGGGGACCTCTTGTTCGGGACGACCGATGTGACCGTCCACGTATACGACACACATGCCGATTCCTGGGAACCGTTCGACGGGGACGTCGTCGTGGAGAGCGATCCGAACGATACTCCTGATGGGACTCCGGACATCGTGGTCCTGTCCATGATCTCCATGCTCACGATCCTGGGGGTTATGGCATACCGCCTCATGAGAACGAGAGGGTGACCACCCATGCAACCGCACCAAGGTCATGAATTCCTAAATATCGCGACCTGTTCCCTCCGCTCATGACGATAAGAGTGGCGTATATGGGCATCCCGGGATCCAACTCGGAGCAGGCCGCCACGGAACTGGCAGGCGCCATGGGCTGGGACGTGTTCGCCCTCATCCCGGAAGAGGATTCCCGCAACACCATCGATGCGCTGGACTCGGGAACGGCCGACTACGGGGTCGTCGCATCCCGCAACGTCACCGCAGGTCCGGTGATCGAGACGGAGGAGTCCCTGAAGGGACGCGATGACATCGAGGTCCTCCGTGCTCTGTGGCTCCCCATACACCATTGTGCGTTCATCAGACGCCCCGGGATCGAGGTCAGACACGTGGCATCCCACATCCAGGCGCTCCTCCAGACCAGGAACAGCCTCGACAGGCTGTATCCGGGCGCGGACAGGATCGAGGTGTCGGACACCGCCGTGGCGGCCGAGATGCTGGCGGACGGTAGGCTGTCCGAGGACACCGCAGTGATATGCAGGAGGAACGCGGGGGAGATGTTCGACCTCCATATGGCCCACGAGAACATCGAGGACATGGAGGGCAACATGACCGAGTTCATGCTTCTGAGGCTGAAGGGATGATCGCCGAACAGATCGAGGAGGACGCCAGGAGGCTCGATGAGATCATAGCGGGCCTGAACCGCGAGGCCAACGAGCACAAGAGGAGCCGGGATGACTTCCACGAGAAGGCATCCCTCCTGGCGGACAAGAGGGACAAGCTCCAGAGGAAGGCCAGATCCCTGTCCTCGGAGGCGGCCGTCTACAAGGAGCGCCGGGACGAGGCCAACCTGACCGCCAAGGAATGCCGCGCGAGACGCGACGAATGGAACGACCGTGTCGCGAGGATGCGCGCATCCGGGGGGCTCGGCGACATCGGGGAGGGCAAGTCCCAGGCGAACAGCTGGCATCAGAAGGCCACCAAGGCGTCCGAGGAGTCCAATCTCGCCCATACCAAGATGCATCAGCTCTACGAGGAGGCGGACAGGCTCCGCGAACAGGCGCAGACATGCCACGAGCAGTTCCTGGACTGCAAGAGGGCGGCGGATGCGGAGCACGCCCGCTACATAGATGCGGTCCGCAGGATCGAGAAGGTCAGGGACAACCTGCCCGACTGATCAGACGTAGACGCACACGTCCGACCTGGAGGCGGTCATGAACCTGTACGTGCGCATCCTGCCGGTCTTGGGGTCCGGGAGGTCGCACACCGCGGTCTGACGGAAGTTGCATTTCTCGAGACATCTCCCGGACGCCTCGTTCTCGACATCGTGACGGGCCTGTACGAAGTCGAAGGCCGTCGTGTCGAACACGTAGTTCACTATGGCGCCTATGGCCTCCGTCATGTACCCGTTGTCCCAATGCCTCTGCGAGAGGCAGTACCCTATCTCGCAGCATCTCCTCTCGGGATACTCCCTGACGACGGTGATGCTCCCTATGGGCTCGTCCGATCCGCGCAGCGTGATGCACCAGTCCATGGAACCCAGGTCGTAGTCCCTCAACCATCCGGAGATCACCCTCCTCGTCTCGTCCACGTCCGCGTGGGGCTCCCATGTGGCGAACCTCGTCACCTCCGGATCCGACATCCAGTTGCGGAACGCGGGCTCCGCATCGTCCAACGTGAAGCGCCTCAGCTGGAGGCGCTCGGTCAGGAGACGCATCGTGAGCCCCATCGGAGGACCTCCACCTGCAGCGACGGCAGGATGTCCAAGGCCTTCTCTCCCAGGTCCGGGTCGTATGATGCGACACAGTCCCTCCTGACGAGAACCCTGGCATCAGGATTGGCCGTCCTCGCCATGACCGCATTGGCCAGGACACAGACGTTGGTCGCCACGCCGCATATCTCGATCTCGTCGAAACCCTTCAGAACCTCCAGGAGACGGGCGCAGCCGAACGTGTCCTTCTCGATGACGGTGCACCTCTCCCGGTACGTGGACACCTTCCCGTGCAGCCTCCAGCCATCAGTCCCTGCGATGCAGTGCTCCACCGGCAGCATGCGCCCCTCCAGCGTGGAGAGGTAATCGGGAGAATGCGTATCCATCGTCATGAAGACGGGATCCCCGGAACGGAGGTAGTCCTCTATGCGCGAGCATATGGGACCCTCTATGGAGACGGCCCCTGGACTACCGAGAGGACCGTCTGTGAAATCGTTTTGATAGTCGACGACAACCAGGGCACGCATGCCCCTTCATGCCTTCGGTACTATACCAGGATTGCTTCTCTTCACCGTATCGCGCACGACGCTATACGGCACTCCGAGCGAAATGGCGATGTCTATGCATCCGCGTCCCTTACGGTACGCTTCCAAGACTTCTGCTTCCCTGGCCTCGTGTGGACGTGCTTCGGCGCGGACCTCCTCATAGGGCTCCGGGACGACATCCCATAGACGGGAGCCGCATCCGGCGCACTTGCGGGGGACCTTGCTGCTTCTGGATTCCCAGACGTTCCCGCACCTCTTGCATGTGAAGAGGTTCGGAGGCACGTTCCACTGATGCGACCCGCACTTCGGACACCTTTTGGGGCTTCCGTCGTGCGAGTTCCAAGTATGGTCGCAACGTAGGCAGGTAACCTTGAGATGCGCATCATTCCACTTCACCGACCGGCAACGTGGACACCTCTTGGGGAGCTGATCCTTACGCGGTATCCACTCGTACGAGCACCTTACACACGTAAGGCGCCTGTTCTCTGTGGATGCTAGAACCATGATTAGTATTCGGTTTACTCACTATAAATAGGTTGTCTCATTTATATTTAAAAATAACGAGATTATCACCAACCTATTCTTAAAGCGATGAAAATTGCCATATATAAATTGGAGAAACCTGGCCGCCTCAGGATGGCGTACAGTCCGCGCAGGACGGAGTATCCCTTCTCGAACGGCATCATGGCATCCTCGATCTCGTCGTCTGTCCAGGAGCAGAACGTCCTGTGGGCGTCCATGAAGCGATGGTCGAACATGCGGTCCCCCGCCACCCATCTGCCGTATATCCCAAGGTCCCCCTTGAGGATCGCCTCGGCCGCGAAGCGCCCCGACAGCAGGGCGGCCCCTATCCCTCCGTAGCAGAGCGGGTTGGCCAGGCATGCGGCGTCCCCGATGAGCGCACAGTTGCCGTCCGCGACCGTGTCTAGCACACCGAACGGAAGGTCGCGAGCACCGTGCTCCCTGAGCCCTTCGACCTTCGCCGGGTCACCGCATCCCTTGGGGAATCCCACGGACACCGTGCCGGGCTTAGACGGGAACAGCCAGCTGTACCCGCCGGAATACCTCCCTGCGACCGTGAACCCCAGCACGGGGTCCGCATCGCCCTCCGCGATGCAGTTCACGATGGGGAGGCGGTCGGTCGCATCTGCGTGGAAGACATCGCGTCTGACCGTGGAGTGGGCACCGTCGGCGCCCAGCAGCCATCCGCATTCGAAGGTCCTGCCATCGCAGAGCGTCAGTCTGAACCCATCGTCGGTCCGCTCGACCGAGCGTACGGAACCGCGCACAAACCTCGCATCGCATCTGGACCTCATCTCGGCGAGCATGGACGGACGGTCCACGATGGAGCCCTTCACCGGGATCGCTATGGAACGCCCCCCTGAGGACGATATGCCTATGGCGTCCACCCTCCTGACGATCGCCGAGGGCATCCACCCCAGGCGCTTGAACGAGCGGTCGCTGACCGCCTCACCGCATATGGAGTGGTACCTCCCGAACCGGGCATCGTCCAGACGCTCGATGACGATCGTGTCCATGCGCCCGGACAGGGTCATGGCGGCCGACATGCCCGCAGGCCCGGCCCCCACTATGACGACGCTCACGCGAGCAGCTTCATCTGCCATGACACCGCCATCCTGATCTTCATCATCGTAGTGCGCCTGTCGAACTCCTCGCAGGAGTACTCGGTGCTCCTCTCCAAGTCCGCGAGGAACTGCTCGCAGAGCTGGTCGTTGATCCTCTCGGAGTACATCATCACGTTGGTCTCGAAGTTCAGCGTGGTGGACCTGTGGTCCAGGTTAGCGGAACCGACGGATGAGTACACGTCGTCCACGAGGATCATCTTCTCGTGGACGAAGCCGTCGTTGTACCTCCAGATCCTGACCCCGGACCTCATGAGCTCGTTGGCGCAGGTCAGGTTGTTCCAGTAGAGGAATATGTGGTCCTTCTTGTCGGGGATGAGTATCCTGACGTCCACCCCCGACCGGGCCGCGTTCGCCAGGGCCACCATCATGGAGTCGTCCGGCCCCAGGTACGGCGTGGTTATGTACAGCCTGGAACGGGCATTGACGATCATGGAATGGTACTGCATCTGGACAGGGTTGTTCGGCATCGTGTCCGGGCCTCCGGATATGAGCTGCATCCGGTCGCTGCCCCCGTTGGTGTAGATCGTCACGTCTATGTAGGCCTCCATGGGCTTCAGCGGGTCCCTGTTCGCACAGTACTGCCAGTCCGCGCAGAACCTGACGAGCATCGGGAGGACGCCCGCGCCGGACACCTTCACCGTCGCATCCCTCCAATGTCCCAGCGGCCCCTCGCCGCGGTACTCGTCGCCTATGTTGAACCCGCCGCAGTACGCCATCCGCCCGTCGATCAGCGCGATCTTCCTATGGTTGCGGTTGTTCTTCTTGGGGCTCAGCGCCAGGTTTATCGACGAATGGAATGTGGCATAGTGCCCGCCGGCGTTCCTGAATCTGAAAATGCCCTCCTTCGGACCCTTCCCGATGCCGAACGCGTCCGTGAGCAGCCTGACCTCCACCCCCTCGCGGACCTTCTGGGTCAGAAGCTCCAGCAGCTCGTTCCCGTCGTGGTCGTTGCGTATGATGTAGTACTCGATGAGTATGGAGCGCTTGGCACCGCGTATGTCCTCGATCATGTCCCTGAAGAGCGGGTCCCCCTCCGTATAGACGGATATGTCGTTGTTGTTGGAGTACGACCATGCTCCCGCGTTCTCCATGGACTTCGCCATGTGGAATATGCCGGCAGCCTCGGGATGTGCCTCGATGTCCCTCTCCAGCACGTCCCTCTGCCACTCGTGGGCCTGCATGAGCTGCGTGTCGGAGATGTTCTTCGGCACGAACTTGCGACGGTTGTAGATGGTGGCACCCATGTACAGGTAGAGTATGAACCCCACCGGGGGGAGGAACAGCAGGAGGATCAGCCACGTGGTGAACGCCCTCGGGTCGTACCTCTCCAGGAACAGCGCGATGATCAGTGCCACCACGTCCATGATGACGATGACCATCACGAGGTCCGAGAATATGTTCGTGAAGGACAGGATGCTATCTACGTCTGTCACACCCATCCGTATGCCGTTCGATATATAGTGGATTCCCTGGACAGGGTGTCCGCGAACGAAGGTTCGCATCCGTTATATACGACGGAAAGCGAATCCGTGTGCATGCGCTGTCCCAACTGCGACTTCCCGATGCATGATCGGAAATGCCCGTACTGCGGCTATTCGGCATCCGGGACACCCAGGGGAAGACTTGTCACCATAGCGGTCGTGGCCATAGCGATAGTGGCGCTCCTCGCGGTCATCCAGACCTACGACTCGCCCGACAGGTCCTCCCCCGACGACCATCCCCCCACCGATCCGGGCTACGATCCGACGTATCCCAGCAACGAGACCAACTCCTTCGAGATGACCGGCTTCACCGTGTCAGGGACGTATTCCGACCTGTTCACCGTGACGGAGACCGTGGACGAGGACGGGAACACCGTCCTCGGGATAGCATTGGACGTCTCGAGGACAGGCGAGGCCAAGAGCTACTCCTGGTCCGTGTACAGGGAGGGGCACTCATACGACCGGTACACGGAAAGCAGCACCGTACCGGAGTTCGACTGGACCCTGGACGACACCGTCATCGGGAACTATATCATCGAAGTGATGTGCTATCTAGGGCAGATGGGGCCCTGGCAGCAATACGCCCAGTACGACATCCTCATCACCGTATCGGGCGAGGTCACCAAGACGTACACCTGGACGTACGACTGGAGACAGCACAGCATGAGCATCGGATTCGACTACTCCGAGTTCCAGAGGTACTCCGGCACCGCAGGGGCGACGATGCTGGAGAGGGCCGCGTACGGCAACGGGAGCTACCAGGCCGTCCAGAAGTTCCTCGTCCTGAACGGGACGATCACGACCATGGAGGAGCAGCTGTCCGACATATACGAGAGGACGTACGGCACCAAGGCCGAGGGACAACCATACGCGGAGTTCATCCTGGCGTTCGTCCAGGAATGCTACTCGTACTCGCTCGACATCAAGACGTACGGTCGCGACGAGTACTACGCGTTCCCGATGGAGACGATATACCACGGTACGGGGGACTGCGAGGACACATCGATACTCTGCGCCGTCCTGCTCTCGGCCGCTGGATACGACGCGGGAGTGTTCATGATACCGGGGCATGCCATCGCGGCCGTGTCCCTCGAGTCGTACATGCCGGGCAAGGTGGCGTATGCGTACGCCATGTCCGTGGACATGTTCAGATACGGGACGTACTACGGATGCGAGACCACGCTGGACGACAACTCCTATGGCATCGGATGGATCGACGACTCGTACTCCATCTACCCGGACGGGACGGTCTACCACAACGGCACGGCCCACAGGGACTACCCCTACGGGCTCTACACGGTCACCGGGTGACGGGGGGGGGCTCCCCTCACCTCCATTCCGTGACCCCGGAGCTGTTCGTTATCGAATCGGAACGGAACTCCGGCTCCTCGACACCTTCCATGAGCTGACCGTTGTAATCGTCGTACGCCTCGAACACGTCGTTCCTCAGCCTCATGATGATGGCGACGTTCAGTATGGCCATGACCGCGATGAATGTGAAGCATATCAGGTCGATGAACTCCGTGTCCAGGACCGCGGACACGGCCGCGATCGCTATGATGCCTATGCGCAGGAACGTCACTATCCTGCGATCGTCACGGATGAACCTCAGGTTGGACTCGCTGGAGACGTAGTCTCCGACGAGGCTCGTGAACGAGAACACGAGCATGAAAAGTGCTATTATGACGTTCGCCGCGCCCCCGATCGTCGCGGCTGCCACGTCCTGGACCAGGACCGAACCGTCATGGGGATTCCATGACCCGTCGACCATATCCCCGAACCCCCAGTAGATGGATTCGAACGACCCGTAGGACAGGATCACCAGGGCGGTCACGGTGCATATCAGCAGCGTGTCCACGAGAACGCCGAACGACTGGATGAACCCCTGCTTTATGGGATGCCTGATGTCCGCCACGGCTGCGACGTTGGACACCGTGCCCAGACCGGAATCGTTGGAGAATATGCCCCTCTGGAGGCCTATGGAAATGGCGGTCCCGATCCCTCCTCCCACTATGGAGCTGGGGGCGAAGGCCTGCTCGAATATCATCCCGAACGCCGCAGGCACGTTGCCGATGTTCAGACATATCAGGACACCTGCGAACACGATCCATGACACGGCCATCAGCGGGACGATCACGGTGGAGAACCTGGCGATCCTCCTGACTCCCCCGGTTATGAGGACCGTCGCGAGGAGCGCGATGACTATCGCGAACACCCAGGTGTTCCCCTCGAACGGGAATGCGGACGACAGCGCGGAGGCCGACACTGACGCCTCCACCGCGATGAACCCGAACCCCAGCGTGAGGGTCAGGACGACGGCCACGGCGATGCCGAGCCTCCTGTTCCCCGTGCCCTTGGATGCGTAGTACGCCGGCCCTCCGAAGAACCCCCCGTCCTCCTTCCTCTCCTTGTAGATCTGGGAGAGTGTGGACTCCATGAAGCTGGTCGCGGCGCCCACCAGGGCGAATACCCACATCCAGAATATGGCCCCGGGACCGCCGGTGATTATTGCCGTCGCGACCCCCGCTATGTTGCCCACGCCGATGCGGGTCCCCATGCCTATGCAGAACGCCTGGAAGGCCGACACGGTGCGACCGTCCTTGTGCCTCTCACGCTCGAACGTCAGTCTCATGGAACGTCCGAAACGGACGAGTTGGACGCCTTTCAGACGGAACGTGAAGTACAGTCCGGACCCGATGAGGACCACGAAAGCGATCGCCCACAGCACATCGTAGATCGGACTGACGAGGTTCGAGATTGTCTCGATGACGGTCATGATAGCGTCGGGCCGACGCCTTCAGACATATAAACTATTGCCAGACGGCGACATATGGACAGAACCAGGGATTGATAAGTGGAGCCGCCTGAGGGATTTGAACCCCCGGCCTGCTGATTACAAGTCAGCCGCTATACCCCTAAGCCAAGGCGGCACCAAACCAGCCATAATGCGCATCATTTATATCGCTTTGCTTTGCAACGCCAGCTCCAGATTTATACCGACACCATTATATCAGAAAAAGCGTTCGGCGCCCTTAATTTAAAAGAGGTGCTATAGAAATGGCAGACACCAAAAAGATCGTCCGTATCAATTTCAAAGCTTATTTCGCAGACGCTGACAACAGGATGTACGACTCGAACATCGAGGAGTGCGCCAAGAAGAACGACTTCTACAACGAGAAGGCTGTCTACGCCCCCCTCGCATACGTCGTCGGATCCAAGGGATTCTACCCCGAGGTCGATGAGGCCATCGCCAACGCCGAGGTCGGAAAGGAGATCGAGGTCACCGTCCCCTGCGAGAAGGCAGCCGGAGTCAGGAACCCCAAGCTCATCGAGCTCCACTCCCTGAAGGACTTCTACAAGGCCGAGATCAACCCCTACCCCGGAATGCCCGTCTCCCTCGGAAACCGCACCGGAACCGTCATGTCCGTCGGAGCCGGCCGTGTCAAGGTCGATTTCAACAGCCCTCTCGCCGGCCACGACCTGATGTACAAGGTCACCGTCATCGAGGAGATCACCGACGCCGTCGAGAAGGCCAAGGCCATCATGGAGATCGACTTCGGGTCCGCCGATGACTTCGGATTCGCGATCATGGAGGACAAGGTCGTCGTCACCGAGGCCGATGTCTGCAAGTTCCACGAGTCCTGGCCCGTCGCCAAGTACAGGCTCGTCTCCGACTACCGCAACGTGTTCGGAGTCGACCGCGTCGAGTTCGTCGAGGTCTGGGAGTCCGCCAAGAAGGCTGACGAGAAGAAGGAGTGATCCCTCTTCACCCAAACCCCTTCAAAAACCATTTCAATTCTCAAAATAAATGAAATCCACATCCGAGACGGGACCCTTCCTGAGGGCCCCGGTTATCTCGGATTCCATCCTGTCCTCGAAGTTTCCGCGATACGCCACGGTGATCCTCCTCAGATCCACCGAATCGGCCGGTAGAGGCACGTTCCCTCCACAGTCCGTGTATGCGTCCAATATGTTTGACAGGCGTTCAATGGCCTTCCTTGCCCTGTCCGGGACCTTCCCGTGCTCCGGTGCCACACTTATCCTCAATTCGCTGTGGGCCAGTATCACCGGGATGAGCTCTGTGAACCTGTCATCGATCTCGCAGATCCCCGGATGTTCGGTAAGGCATCTGACACAACCTCTGCATCTGCGTATGCGCATCTCCTGAAGAGACGCGTCGCAATCCGTTCCATCGGAGTCTGCAAGGATGAAGCATGCGCTGCCCATGGATGGCAATCGCTCATGCATCCTTTATACTCCACGGTCCGCGTCAGTTGAAATATGCCAGGATGGAGTTGATCCCCTGGTTGCGGTTCTCGTTGCTCTTACACTTGCCGTATGCTCTTCTGACCGGTCTGATCTGGTTGAGGTTCTGCTTGGGGGCGGGGATAATCAGAGTCTGTCTGTAGTGTGCCATTTCGATTTCCTGCGACTTTTCGCCGCATATGCACATTGTGGAATCGATATAATTACTGCTTGTTGTTATCTTTGTAATATTAGTCATCTTTGTAATTGTCCTGAGTGCGAAAGAGAGTGGGAACTACAGGCGATCTGGAATAAAGATGGGAGGACGACGGACGTCTCCCGAAACAACCGTCCGTATCCGGACTCAGTCCGTGAAGAAGGTGGTGATGAAGTTGCGCCCCTCATCCGTGATTACGTATCTGTTGCGACGCTCGTCCTTCTCGATCCAACCGCTCCTCAGCCATTTGGTGATGAAGTCCCTCTGATAGTACACGGCTTCGGTCTGCCTCTGGTTGGACTTGCGGTCCTCGCTCCTTGCCTCGGTGTCCCGATACCACAGACCGGCATCCTTCAGGGCGACGATCATCTTCCCGCTTGTCACCGGCAGCCCTGCCTCGTTCCTATCATTGAGGATGCGGAGACCTTTTATGAGGGCCTCGTCGGGCATATCGATGTTGTAGCTTGGAAGGACGCGCGGATCGTATGTGGCCTTGGTAAGGCCGACGGGATTGCCATCCACATAGTAGATCTCCGGGATCCTCTCGGTGGGTACGGTGTATTCCTTGGACCCTACGGAGAACGGTATGACCCCGTCGACCATCATGGACGCTATGGCGGATGCGGCCGCGTATTCGGGCGTTCCGGCAGAGATGTTCACATACAACTCGCATCCTGGCTCCTCCCGCATCTCGCATTGGATTATGGAGAGCACGGTGCGGAGCATCGTCGAGAAGTCGCTGACCCTCTCGTTGTGTATCGAGACCTCGACATCCAGAGGGGACTCCTCTCTGAGAAGCTCCGTGACGCGGTTGCAGAAGCTGTCATAGATCTTGCCACCCTCGGAGGTGGGATCCTTCAGGTAGCGGATTATGTGGACCTTGTTCACCTCGTAGTAGAGTGCAGGTTCGACGACCTTGGCGGTCTCGAACGTGACGCAGGCTATCATAATCCTCTTTTTGCGACCAGACGGCAAAGTGTATCCCGACCTATGACAGGCAATGACTGATATAAATAACTAGCATAACATACAAAACAATCAGTCATTGTAAACAATATGTACACATATTACGAGCATAACAGACAATAGTTTAATATCATGTCCGACTATGGTGCAACTAGTACCTCCCCCGAGGTACGGGTTCGGGTCATCTCCACCCATGAGATGGTTCCAGACAACCGGCTGGGTTCGCAATTTGCATCACATCTCCATCCCAATATCCCAGTCGACCCAAACCCTTATATCCGATGCCAATATCACTCGTTTCAACGGACGGGTGGCCTAGTCTGGATATGGCGGCAGCCTCCTAAGCTGCAAGCCGGGGGTTCGAATCCCCTCCCGTTCGCCAATATTCCAGCTTTAGCGCTAGACTTCTCCCTGATTTTCACTTCCGACCACGAGAATTCGGTCATCTCGCCGGTCCATTCCGCCGCTTGCGCATCCGTCGTATCCTTCACATCCTTCATACCGTTCACACCCTTCTTACCCTTCGCATCCCTCATGGGATCGCTCCCTCTCCATACTCTCGTTCTCATCTCCGTCCGCCTCCGCACGGGCCACGATGCTCCCCATCTCGGCCCACGTCCTGCGGACGCTCTCAATCGCGCGCCTCTCGCTCACCCTTGCGTAGTACCTCGCCGTGGTGGCGGTGCTCGCATGCCCGAGGAGGACGGACACATCCGATTCCGGAACGCCCATATCCTCGAGCATCTGCCCCCAGGTCCTCCTCAGGATCCTGTGGTCCAGGGAAACCCCGGAGCCCTCCGCGAAGCGCTCCCTCCATTTCCTCTGAGTGTTTCCCGACACGGGCTCGCCGTGCGGTCCTTGGAAGATGTAGCCGGTCTTCCCCTTGGCGTGGAAGGCATCGAGATACCTCGCGATGATCTCCACAGCATCCGGGAGTATCGGCACGGTCCTGGGCTCGCCGTAGTAATCCATCCCCTTGACATACTCCAGCGTGACGAGGCGGGCCTCCAGGTCTATGTTCGAATCCTTCAGCATCCTGGTCTCCTGAGGACGTATGCCTGTCGCGAGGGGCAGCACGACGGAGCAGCAGGACCGGAGGGTCCTGTAGTCGTGGTCCGGGCGTCCGGCATACTCCATGACCTTGCGGACCTCCTCCCCGGTCAGGACCCCCAGACGGGTCTCCACCTTCGCCGGGAACAGCGATGGGTACCGCACCTTCGCGGAATCCACAACCTGGTTCCCCTTGAACCTGCAGAGCAGGTTGAGCCTCCCGAGCATGTGGGTACGGGTGTTCACGCTCATGCCGCCGTCCCTCTTCAGAATGGCGGCTATGACCTTGACATCGTTCACCTGCATCGACGAGGGGTCGTCCGTGGAGATCATCTCCCTCGCGAACAGATCGTCCACGACATGACACAGGCGATAGAGCTCCCTCCGTCTGACCTGCATGGTGATCTCCGCGTAGACCATATCGTACTCCTCCAGGAACTCCTCTATCGCATCCGAGAACCTGCTCATGCGAGCTGCCGTCCTCCGGAGCATATCGACAGTATCACAGGACTGGACCTGGCATGGACGAACTGGACGATACGCTCGACCGGGGCGTCCCACGTGGCATCCGCCGATATCGTGCCGTAGAGGTCCGTGTACAGGTCCATGTCGCAGTACGTGTTGAAGTCCATCATGTCCCCGACGATGCGCTGTGCATCCAGGAACGATGCGTCCTCCCTGATCCTGACCGTGATCTTCCCATTCATTTGCGCTCCTCCATCTTCAGAGTAACCTTGTGTCCAGCCTCGACCTCTTCCAAGAGGCGGATCATGAACGATTCAATGCAGTACGGGGGCCATTCCACCATCTGCTCGGAGACCCCTTTCTTGTTCTCCAACTTCACACGCACCACCCTCATGCGAACGCCTCCTCCAATGTCAGCTGCCGTCCCCTCGCTCCGGCGGAACGGACGTCCGTCACGGAACGGGGACATTCGGTAAGAACGATCAGAGGGGTCAACGTCCCTCTTCCGCAGAACGGGGCGTAGGCCCCGAGGAACAGGTATCCGCATCCGACACAATGGGGCCCGATGCCGATCATTGCCCATCCTCCTCGATCGTGTCCTTGTCCGGAAGGGAAGCGGTGACGCTCCCCTCCTTCGCGAACCTCATCGCCTTGGCATACGTGGGGAACTTCAGCGCGAGGAAGTCCCCCGCGGCTGCCAGGTCCAGGATCAGGCTGTCGGACTGGTTGACCTGACGCGCGAGTCTCCTCCCGTCAGGCGTCTTCACGGTCCTCAGTTGACTCCAGAGCTCCTTCGCCTTCCTCTCGGACCCTGTGATCTGCCGGAAGAACATCAGGGTGTCCCTCCATTCGGAATAGGAGATCTTGTCCTGTCCGCCGCTCTCCAACCTCCAGCATCTCTGCTTGGTCAGGGCGTCGAGGGCCTCGAACAGTGTCGCCGCCCTCATGCTGCATCCCTCCTTCTTGCGACTATAGCGTAGAGGTCCCCGTCCATGAAGACCTCGTGACCGGGCATCTCCTCCTGGTAGCGTACCATCCGCCTCATGACCTCTGACAGAGTGAGGTCGCACGTCCTGATGTCTATCAGGATCCTATCCCTTACCGCCATCATGAACCCTCCTGTGAGATTCCTCAGAAGGTAGACTCCCTTGAGGAGTGCAGCTTCGATACGAAGGCGGCGGTCTCCGCTTCCATGCGTTCCAGCAGTGCGGCGGATGTCCTCTGCGGCATCCAGATCATCACCGCCACGAACCCGTCCGTCGGTGCGTCCCATATCGGCTGAAGGACCTCCACGGCGAGGTCTACAGCGTCCGCTGAATGGTTGATTGTTGTCATGTGTTGGTACTCCTATCCCACTTTCGTGGATAATAGAATACAAACGGTCATGAATATTAATATTCTCTGGTGGAATTTTAGTAGACATGAAAGAAGAGAACAGACCGAAAGTAGGAGTCACAATAGACCCTGCATTATTGAAATGGGTTGATTCAGAGGTCGAGACCAAACGCTTTGCTAGCAGATCGCATGCGTTTGAAGCTGCATTGTTCTGGTACAGGAAATACCTAGAAGAGGGCGAGTTGCCACCGAGATAAAGGAGTACCAATCCAGAATCATTGATTGATGGCAACTCATGATGAGTTCTCGCACCGCCATACGCAGTGCCGTTAATCATGATTGCGGAGGTCATCTGCGAGACCTCCTGTTCCTGAAGATCTCCACCATGCCTCCGACGGTGGTCGATTCCCTGGGGCCGCCTCTGCGGACCTTCCTGACGGTCCGACCCTCCACGGTCATCTTGGCGTTCTTGCCATCGGCCCTGAGGACCGTGCCCGGATCGGGACGGACCTCCTTGTCCCTGCTGCCCGGGTGCTGCTTGCGGACATCGATCATGACATCCCCTTTGGCCACGATCCTGTTGGCACCGTCGGTCTTCGACTTGGGGAAGTAGTCGGGCCCCTTGATCTCATCGGCCTCGATGCCGACCTCCACAGCCTCATGATCGGGCTTGCGTCTCGTCCTCATGGGAGATCCTCCCCAAGACTGACGCCATCGGGCAGCTTCAGACGCCCCTCGGCCTTCAGTCTCGCACAGACATCGTACGACTGGTCGCTGGTCAGGCCGTAGTCCATCAGGTCGCACCAGTAGAACGCGCCGTCCTTCGGATGCATCGCACCGTACAGGGCGATCCGCTCGGCCCATCCGTCGGTGGTGGTCTCACCCTCGACGTAGTCGTCCCCCTCACCCGTATGCTTGCGCTCCATGTACGGTATCAGCGGGTTGTCGGGCTGCATGTCCTCGCGGAGCATGCCATAGAGGTTCCTCATGCGGACCAGCTCGATGATCAGGTCCTCCTTGGACCGCGACTCGAGCTCCTCCCATTCGCTTGCCATTCTCTTCTCACCTCCCTTTCCGTTCTGGAAAGGAATAGGTGACAGCATTCTTATGGCTAATTCCTGGATGCTCGATCCGTTCACGAGACACCCCTCCTTCTTGCGACGATCGCGTAGAGGTCCCCGTCCATGAAGACCTCGTGACCGGGCATCTCCTCCTGGTAGCGTACCATCCGCCTCATGACCTCTGACAGAGTGAGGTCGCACGTCCTGATGTCTATCAGGATCCTATCCCTTACCGCCATCATGAACCCTCCTGTGAGATTCCTCAGAAGGTAGACTCCCTTGAGGAGTGCAGCTTCGATACGAAGGCGGCGGTCTCCGCTTCCATGCGTTCCAGCAGTGCGGCGGATGTCCTCTGCGGCATCCAGATCATCACCGCCACGAACCCGTCCGTCGGTGCGTCCCATATCGGCTGAAGGACCTCCACGGCGAGGTCTACAGCGTCCGCTGAGTGGTTGATTTCTTGCATATTGTAACGCTCCATCAAGTAACTTACTTGATATTGCTTTAACATGCTTGAAGATATTTAAAAGTAACTTACTTGATAATGCTTTAATGCCAAGAGGTTCAAGGAAAATATCATTGACAGTCTCTCTTCCTTCTGAGATCATTGAATACTTGCAGAACAAAGTGGATTCCAGAGACTTCGCCAGTATGGCCCACGGAGTGGAACTCTGCGTGCTCCGGTACAAGCAAGCAGAGGAAAGAGGGGAGAAGCCCTGAGGCAATGGAGCGTTACTTCCAAAACATTGAATCCTCAGGGCTTCATTGTGCTTTCTTATCCCGCCATCAGCGGAACCGTCAATCATGATTGCGGACGATAGATTTATGTCCGATCCGCAAGTTGCGCAGAAATGCCGAAGCGGGGAAGTCCTTAGGCTCTGCCTGGATTTCCAGTCTGACGGCGAGCCTAGGGAACCTGCCCGGCAGGAGGTGAGACGATCCTCGAGATTGTCTTCGAGTGTCGGGACTGCGGTTTCCGGCTGACGATCATCACCGGCGACGGTGTGATCGTCATAGACATCCCATAAGGGATGCCGAAGAGTGATTCCCTCAAGGAATCCGGCTCCCTCGGGAGCCGTTACACCTCTGTCCTCACGATAGTCGTGGATCGTATAAATACCAATCCTCGGACAGAACACACGGGTTGCGGAGGTCATTCCCTCGACCTCCTGAAGATACGGACGAACTTGCTGGCGGTTGCGACGTCCCTCTTCCCGTGTGGCCTCTGCCTCACGATCTTACGTGCATCCACCATGAACTCCTCGCCGCGGATCTCGGTACCGACCTCCGGTCTGATCACCCCTGTCCCCTTGTTAGGGTACTGTCCGCGGACCTTGATCCTGACATCCCCTCCGGCATCCACCTGCAGTGCGTTATGATCCGATGTTCTGCGGAACTTCACCGGCTTGGAGATGCTGTCGGCCTCGATCTCCACCGAGGCGGCCTCGTAGTCGTGCCTGCGTTTGGAGACACGCACCGTCAGAACCACCCCTCCTGGTCATGTCTGTCGTTCGTTATCGTGCCGTCCTCACGGAGCCTGCGGTATGCGGCCTCCGCCTGATCCTCGTCCAGACCGTACGCATCCAGGTCATAGTGGCTGAAATCGTCCCTATCCTCCGCATGCTCGTAGGCGTATCTCGCCACCTTGTAGGCCCAATCGTCCGTGGTCTCCTTCAAGGACGTGTCCTCGTCATCGGCGAACACGGGCAGTTTCCTGTCTGCCGGATAATCGACCTCTATGAGTCCGCGTATGGACCTGTCCAGCTCGCGGTGCGCGGTGCGCTCCTTCACCAGCTCGATTATGAGCTCCTCCTTGGACAGCCTCTCCAGCTCCTCCCATTCGCTTGCCATTCTCTTCTCACCTCCCTTCATCCTTTCCCCGGACATCGGGAAGGGAGTAGTTATCATTTCAGCGGTGACGCTCGGCATCGGCGTCCCTCCTCGTTCCGGAAGACTGCTGCCCTCACGCGCTCACCCCTAGGTCCGTGAGGAACGTGCGCCCGGCCGCCGTGATGCGGTGCATGCCATCCGACCCGGGGGAGGACAGGAACCCCTCGTCCACCAGGACGTCCAGGATCCCCTGCGCCTCCTCCATGTCCATCCGCAGCTCGGGGCAGATGTGCCGGGTCACGGCGGAGGCCTTGACGCCCCCGTGCAGACAGGCGAACCGGAGGATGAACGTGGGGATGTTCTGGGCCATCATGCGATAGCCTCCAGGATCGTCGCCTGCACCCAGTCGTCCTCCCCGGTGTCGATCTCCGGACGGATGCGGCTGACCGCCAGGTCGTAGACCCTTATCCTGCCCGTGTCCCTGTTGACCGTCGCCCTGAACCCGGGCCGGTCGTAGATCTGGACCGGATTCTCCGGAACGGAGAACGTCATCCATCCGTCTGTCGGCATCCCTCTCCCCTCGCACAATCTCTTTATATCCTCGATTTCCATTCAGCATCAACTCTTTGTGAGTGGGCACGGGAACGTTTCCAAGGGCACCCGTGCCCTGTTTTTCCATATTCAGGCCTCTGCTTTCTTCAGGTAGATCTTCCCGTTTTCCTCAATGAAGAACACCATGTCGCCCTCATCGACATCCAATCTGCTCTTGACCTCATCAGAGAGAGCAACCCTGCTCGCTTTCATGATCCTCTTGCTGTCTACGAAAGTCGCCATTTTATCTACAATAATGTAGACATGCATTGATATAAAAATGTTTGTTTATGTAGAAGTCTACAAAAATGGATAAAAATTAATATTTGAATAGAACACGGTTGATAGAACGTGAGTGGCGGCGGTCAGACAGTCCTTTCGGACAGACATGTGATGAACATGCTGTTGTTCCTGTTCGAGAATGGAAAGGTCAAGGAAAGTCAGCTTACGGCTGTTGTTAAGAACTATTACACAGCGGTCGATGTCGCTGCCAAACTCGTTGATAGCAACCTTGTCGATACATGGATGGAGAAAGACGGCCACACGGTCAAGGTCTATGAGCTGACGGCGTTGGGACTGGAAATCGCCAGAGACCTCAAACGCGCCAACGATCGCCTCAACGGTATCCTGCCGGAGTCCGAAACGAATTGCGGCTCATCTGAGGCGGAAGGGAGTGGGGTGAGGTCGTGAGTGACATAAAAAGCGAAAAGTGCTCCAAAGTGAACTGTGGCTCCTTCTCTCACAAATATGAACACAACAATTCTAGATACAATCAGATAAAAGAAGAGCTCAGCTTCGCATACTTGAGACAAATTTGCGCGTACATTGGTGCCGGCATCGAATATGCGGGAAAACAAATGGACAATTCAGGTGTTGATGTGATAATATCTCTTCCAAGAGGAGAAGGTCACCCAATCCCTCTCCATCTAGATGTACAGCTCAAAGGTACATCCACTCCCAAGTATGATAGAGAAGGACATCTAGCTTACAAGATTGATAAAAAACTGTTTGATGATCTGAGTAGTAAAAAGAAATGCTCCCCGTGGTTGCTTTTCGTACTGATCCTACCCCAAGATGTGGAAGGGTGGATATCTATAGAAGAAAAGGAATTGATCGCCAGAGGGTCCATGTTGTGGTATGATGCAACAGGGCAGGTCACAAAGCCAAATAAAAAGAATATTACGGTTAAAATACCACTTTCTAACAAAGTCGATGAAAATAGCCTATATCACCTTCTAATAAAACAAATGGAGGTCAATGAATGAAAATTGATGGCTTCTCTCCAGATGTGTTAAAAGAAATCAGTCCACAGAAGATCAGACTGTTTCTATCATCTCGCGGTTGGGTACCCAGTGGAAAGACTGCTACATTTGACATATTTGAGAATCCTGAAACCAGTGTGATGGTCACTGTTCCTAACAGCAGAGACTTCATCGACTATGTTCGCAGAGTAGAAGAAGTCGTCCGTGATGTGTCAGAATCAGATAACCTATCCATACAACGCGTACTCACAGGCATGACGATATCCTCATCTTCAGATACAATCGAGTATCATTACAGTCCAGAGAATGGAGAGATTGGCCTCATACCAGTACCCGACTTAATAAGTATCATAGAAGCTGGGAATAGCATCAACAATTATGCCTATAGGGACTACTGCGAGTTTAAACCATCTTATAGATCATCCAACTGGAAAGGGAAGAAAATCCTTGAAGACATACGTGTAGGTCCAACTGTTGCTGGAAGCTACATTGTCCAATTTATATATCCGATAATGGAAGATGGTCCAATAAGAACGACCCTTTTCGGTACAATGATTCCTGACAAACCCGAAATGAGCTATTTATGTGATAAAATTGAGTCATCCCTTGGTGCAATCATCGACGCTGCAGAAAGGAATAAAACAAATCTTGACTCTGATTTAGAAATATCATACAATTTCGTTAACTCAGTTCTAGACCTGAGATTCGATGCTGCCGAAATAGAAGTAAACAGAGTAAAAACAATCAGCAAAAATAACGATATTTCAAAACCATATACCCTAACTAAGAATATATTCCCCAGGATTGACGTCATTGAAAAAAACATGCGTCCAGAAGAGATGTCCGTAGAACGCGATTTCGTTGGTAAGATCACAGTTCTAAAAGACCCCCGTGACGAAATTAATGATGAATCTGCCGATGTTACGATTACACTTGTCGATATAGATGGAAAGTCATATAACGCTTCATTCCAGCTTTCTGGAGATGATTTGAACAATGCATATAACGCATCGAAGACGCGCAGTAATGTGCAAATTACTGGAGTTTTGACCGGAGGAAGACGTAAGCACATCGAAAATCCCAAAGGGTTCAAAATTCTAAGCTAAAACTTGCCCACTCAAACCACCAGACAAGCAAAAGCATAGACATTTCCAAGATAACACAAAAAATATCGAACTGCTCGATGAATGATACAGATCACAGCTTACCTGAGACGAAAGGGAGTGGGGCGAGATCATAAATTGTGGCCCCCATGAGATAGAAACTGCGATGTGCGCGACAAAAGGGAGGAGGTTGCCAGTTTCATTCCAGTCGCAAGGAATTCAATAGCATTGGAAATCTGAAATAACGACGAGATCTCGATGAAGTACAAGCCGAGAAATGTGCATCAAGGCATGCACTGAAGAGAAGAGTGACAATTACATAATTGATATTCAGGAATAGATAGCATGAAACAAGACAAGATAGAATTCAAGTACAAGTTCCCTGACGACTATACTCCGATGTACGTAAACGGATGCTATGGGGGCAAGAGTCCCAAGGGAGAGGTCATAATCAACTTCTTTCTGGAGAGAATCCCAATACCGAACTCAGAGACGTTCAAGCTTTCCGAGGAAGGTAGCTTAAACTCCCGTATAGGGGTCAAACCTGAAGCCATGCCCATGATCAGGACCGTGCCATGCGGTGTGATAATGTCCGAAGAGAGTGCAAAGGAGATCTATGATTGGCTGGGGCACATACTGGGGGTTCAGCCGTGATATCTGCAGGAGGGGCCCTAGGCTGGTTTGATCCTACCAGTAGCCGGTCGTTATCCGGGTACTCTTCTATCTCCAACCAGTTAGCATCCACGCCCCATCTGATGGGCATTGACAATCTTGGCCCGTTCTCTATGAAGAAAACACTCTATTTCGATATCCAGAACGTGGAAGGGGGTGTCATCCTCAGCAATGAAGAAGCCGATCTCCATGCGGCAGGTGTGAACGTAAATGAGGCCGAGAAGGATCTCCTGGATGAACTTCACATTGCCTGGAGAGAATATGCACTTTGCGAGGATGACGAACTGGACTCCGTGGCCAGAGATTACAAGAGATGGCTTCTAGAGAACATAGAGGGGCCAGAGGAATGACGACCCGCAAAGCCAAAGTGGTGTCATCAAGGTTATGTAACAAAGGCTTCGAAAGGAACGATGATGCAGACCATTGCCAATTGATCCTTTATGTGGATGGAATCAAGACGAGGATACGTACCAAGATTAGTCATGGGGAACGTGAGATAGGGGACCCTTTGATCCTAAAGATGGCCAGGCAGCTTAAGCTGGACAAACGTGAGTTTTTGGAACTGGTGGACTGCAACCTTAGCGGCAATGCATATCTCCAGATGATGATGGACAAGGGCGAAGTGGAATCAGCGCAAAACCACACTGATGGTAAAAGGGAATGACTTACCCACTCGGTGATCGGAGTGGGCAAGAGTTTAATCATTCTTCACTCAGTTCGTCGTCTATCACGATCTCCGCATCCGGAGCATGGTCGGCAACACTGCGTATGCCATTCATGCAGGATGACTTGCTGGAGTAGGCTTCGGATGCGGCGATAATCTCCCCATTCGATGCCTTGAGTCTGAACCTCGGGTTTCCGGCTACATCCAGATATACTTCGTACTTCGGATGCTTCAATACCTCGTATCCCTCGACTGTCTGATCCTCGACGTGCGATGAGCAATTCTTGCGAATGCTCTCTATCCCGACCTTCGCATTCTCGACCGAAGCATAGGTCTGGGATGTGCTGATAATCCTATTATTGTTAGCGATGAGATTGAACATGAATCTGCCATCTCTCGTAGGTTTAATGTGAAAGGTTCCCATGATATCCCGTTTAAGAATCGAGACCAACGTTTAAAAACACATCATGTCGGATGTGTTGCATACTGCTCGATCTTACAAATCCTGTGATAAACAATCAAGGAGACGACTCCCGCTAAAAAGCCTCATGGAATTCATCATCAAGATCACAACACTTAGCAATCCAAGCATATACATGAAAACGCATGGAATCATAACGTATTGTGAATATGTCCCAATAAGATCATAGAACAGTGACGGAAGAAGACTTATTGTTGCTGAACACCCGAGATACAGGGCGGTCGTGAAGAAATCGATCTTGTGTCCGGACACTTCCTTGAACCTTCTACCTCTCGTAATGAGAATCAGAAGATATGGAACCATCAGGAATCCGAGCATGCCCACAGACGCCACGAACATCGAAAAGAATGCAGATGCTGAAGGCACATGATCTGTAACATACCCCGCGATCAGTACGATCACGGCAATGGCACCGGACATGCAGACCTTGAACCTGACAGGATCCTTCGATTCCTCGCATTTGGAGGTCTCGTCTAAGAGGGCGTCCATCACCCGTGGTAATTTGCGGATTGCATAATAATGTTTATCTGAGACCTGTCCCGCAGACATAATACAATCGATATGGGAGCCGACTTACTCGATGAAATCACTTGGAACAATAAATCTACACGCGATGACCATTCACTCCTCCATAACCTTCATCTCAACAGTCCACACCTTGAATGCATTACCGATCTTAGACTCCTCCAGGGTGTAACCGTTCACAACCTCATCCTCGATGTTCACGAACCCTCCTCTGCACCACCCCTCCGACACGGAGCCGCACGCCACTCCGACGTTCCAATCGACCATCAAAGGGATATTGCACTCATAGACTAGTTCGGCATCCATCACGACCATGTCGTCCATGCAGCATAAGACGAACCTGCGAGTGATCCATTCTCTTTCATTCAGTGGGACGGAATCCGGGTCGGTCGACTCGGACACCCTTGCCATGGTTCCGTCGATGTAGATGTGGAACAGTGGCACCGGGTCCTTCCCGGCCGGCCTCCGTATGAGGAACGAATGGGTCACACCGTGCTCCAACATCCAGTTGAACGCGAATATCCTGGCCCCACGGTCGCCAAAGGCTCCGAAGAGCAATGGGCGACCATCGGGGAGAACCATGGTATACTGAACCTGCCTGGGCCTGCATGTGGCGGTCATCCGATCCTACCCCCCGTGCACACGGCGCAGTATGTCAGGTCGAGGGCGAGGAGAGACTCCAGGAACTCCCGTCCCTCAGACTCCTCCTCAAAGTTCGCGGAACGGAACTCGTCCCCGTCCAACCAGGTGACATCGATCATGCCAGGGCCCTCCCGTCGGAATCCATGATCCCCCGGACGATTGACCTGTACCTTCCTATTATGGTCTTGACCACCCCGTCAGCAATGTCTGGCGGTAGACACCTCACCACGACCTCCCCTGAGAGGCAGACCTGTATCAGGCCCTCGTCCCCCCATGACAATGACGAGAGCATGCAGGAGACCTCGTCGCACAGCATGGCAGCGTCATCCAGGCTCGTCTCCGCAGAGTCCAGAGACACTATGAGGTCTGGCCACGTCACTGTCCCGCCTCCAGACATCTCGCCCTCTCGTCCGAGGGGACTATACGCTCCATGGTGATGCACCTGTCCAAAGAATAGACTACGTGGCAGTCGGGACAGAACCCCTTCATCGGGTTCCTGGCCTGCTCGAGGTTCGCGCAGCATATCGGACAGAGGTAGACCAGCATCCTCACACCTCCTGCTGCAGATAGGATTCAAGATAGATTATCAGCGCCTTGCGGCACAGATCGGCCCTGGACTTCCCGTAGCCAAGCCCTACGACACGGTCGACATCGCGCATCTCAGCCTTGGACAGAGAAATCTTCACAGCCGTGGATTGATTATTTTCACTCATCGGTAACTGATTAGTTCTACAAGATTTATAAGTTTCTAATAAGTTACTAATCAGTTCGATTACACTAATAAGTATCTAAGAAGTTCTTAGAACATGGCCAACACGGTAGCGGTCAAGATCATGATACCCGAGGCGGACGCCGAAGGAATAGACCGCCTCGTGGAAGAGGGACACTACGCCAGCCGCGCGGACTTCTGCTCCAAAGCTGTGTTCCTGTTACTGACGGCATCTGATGGACGCTTCAGCTCCGTATCAGAGGGCGCGGGGAAAAGCACGGCTACCTCAAATACCAAGGAAGATGCCGCCAAACGGCGGGAATTTACCCCCAGGGGAGGTTGACCCATCGAGATGCATAATGAAGATGATTTATGCGGACATATCTACCCTATGAGAGTGGCAATCCATGCTCCATGAACAGGATGATGGGCGGATTCCGGTCGATGAGGGTAGCCCGCCAAACGATGATCCTATCGAGTCTGATGAAGATTGGAAGCCTGTCCCTGGGAAATATACGTTCGACCTGTTCTATAAATCGTTCAGGAAGTTAGATTCGTCCATGATGAGGACGATCTACAACGAATTTGTTTCGCAGGGAGAGATGGAATCTCGCAAACATGAATCGTACATTCAAAGACAGGGCATTCTGTTCGCGTTCTCATCACTGATACTAATAGAGTCCATATTGAATATCGATCATACCTTCTCTCTGTCAGATGTCGGATCACTGATATATGCAACCGGGATTGTGACCATTGTCCTCAGCATGTTGTTCGAAGTGTGGGGCATCCTCTCATCGTACACCTATCCGCAGATAGGGATGCACCTATGGGATCTGGAAGACAGAGTCATCGCCGGTGATCTAGAGAGTCTCGAAGAGGATATGATCGAACAATACCTTCGTTCGCTTGATTGGTACATATACTGTAATGAGAAATTGCGCAGGGCCCTGATTGCCAGCTCCATCATCCTGGTGGTCGGTGCGGCTTTCGTGATGTCATCGATTGTAATGGGAGTATAATCATGATGAAAATTCGTGGAAGGCTTTTCGGTCGTCTGTATGATCGTGAGGAATTAGAAGCAAGAGGCAAGACCGATGTCCCGGGATACTCTGGAAAGTACAGGGATAACGCTTACGGCACCAAAGGAATCAAGAATGATTCCAACGGATCCAGCAAAAGCACGGATAAAAAAAGCCGTCAAGCAAAGAAACAGCCCCGCGATAGCAAGGGTCGTTTCGTTTCCAACAATAAAAAGAGGCGGTGATCAGACCGATACGGTCGAATCACGGCAAACCTCTCCACCTTAGCCATGAAGTACAGATGGAATTCACATCTCTCACATTAGTCTATCAGACCGCAAAGCTCGGAAATGAAAATCTAGTGAAGTTTACCAACAGGTCGGACAAACTGCTCTACAATATGCCGACGGACAAGCTCCAGAGATTCCTGGAGGGATCGGGATACTGCCCACTGATGCGTAAATGCAGGCTTCACCGGAGATCCTCCCCATCATCCTTACCGGATCTGGAGAACAGGGCGCGGAAAAACTTCCTGCGCCTATCCCTCCTGCCCTTCCGGCAGTTTCTCTCGTACTCCTGACAGATCCTCCTTTTATCAAAATAGCTGAGCTCCTTCATCTTCCCCTTCTCCCGAACAACGTGATCTGTCTGCCTCCCTTGTTCGCCGAGGCAACACCTGGCATCCCCGCGGTGGCATTAGTGATTGTAACGTTCCTGTTCTCCTCCTCGGCTCTAACGGACCTGGGCTTGGCCATGGTGACCTTCTCCACATTACCGTACTCCCTTGCCATGACATTGACGGCCATCCCGCGAGACGTGAACAGCCTGGCGATATGGGACTTAGCCCAATTCTGCTCCACGGACCTCAGGGCCTCGTCCCCTTTGAGGCCCTTACCACGACCGTAGGTGAACAGATCGTGATCCTCTTCCGCCATCCTGCGGGCCTCGGACCTCGTAGCCTTCCTCCAGACGTGTTTCCTCTCGTCGTACACGGCGACACTCATGTAGTACCCGGTGTAGTCGGGCTTGTCAGACCTGGCCATCTGCTCGGCCACGGTGCACGACTCCTCGATGCCGATCTCTGGGTTGCGTGTGGTGATTACGTCGTCCCTGTGAGGGTCCCTGTCACGCAGCAGATGACCCGCCTCGTGGGCGATTGTCGTCTGGTCAAATCCATCCTTCCTGTCGAACTCTATTCTCGTCCTCGACGGCACGTAGCGTCCCGAGTATGCCACCCCCGTGGGCTTCACGGCGATCGTCGGGTTGGTCTCGGCGATCCTCCTCAGATCCTCCGGCGTGTACGTCATTACCAGCTCCCTCCTGAGCTTAGCCTCCTCGGAAGGAGTGGCCACGACCTTGATCCTCCCCTGACTGCGCCTCTGCTCGAGTGTCATGTCCCTCGGGATGTTGGTCTTCGGAGGTCCTGCCGTGTCTATGTCCTGGACGTCACAGCATGTGGGATCCTTCCACCATACCGCGACCTGCTCCGGAGTGCACTGGAGAGGTATCACCGTGTCGGAGGTACTGTCGTAGTCCCTCTTTGCCAGGTTGATGTTTGGCATCCTGTGCGCATCAGGGACCCCGGCGATAACCTCGAGCTCCGCCTCCCTGCGCCTCCGATCGTACTCCCGCTGACGTCCTGCCATAACGTTCCGGAAGTGCTTGAGCAGCTCCTCCTCAGGAACGTGACCGTCCTCGTCGACGGGGATTCCATAGTGCGTTCCAACAGTGGCCATCGGGGTCACCTCTTTGGGACGTTGCGCCTGTCATGGAATGCAAAGCTTCCTCCGACCCCTCCATTCTTAGCACGGGCTTCGACCCTCGCCTCCTTGGCCTTAAGTCTGATCTGCTCCTCCTTGGTCTTGTTCTTCAGCTTCTCGATCTTCCTCTGCTCCTTCGCCTTCTGTACTTCCTTGCTCTCCCTAAACAGACTCATCTCTTCCTTCCTCCTCTTACATTCCTGACCACTTCTTCCGGGGTCGGCCCGGTAATCTGTTTCTTCGTCGGCCCTCCTGATGTCCTCAGAGGAGGGCCCGCATCGGGTCTGGTCTGCTTCTTCGTAACCGGTTGCTGTATCGTCCTGGACGGTATCTCACGGATTGTCTTCCGTGCACGCTTCCCCCTACCTTTGTGTGTACGTTCTGCCTTCCTCTCACTCTTCGATTGCCTCTTCACTGTTCTTCCATCCTTAGACCTCCCGAACATCATGCCTCACCCCCTTCCAACGAAGGCGACCCCTCGGGCCCCCCTCCCCTTTTAGGGTTGTATATATACGCGCCCGCACCGACGACCCTCTGTTCGTCATTCATCAAGATGCTGGCATCGCCACACCCTGACGATGGCCTGATGCCCGCATATTTATAGAACCGGGACTGAATGGTGGTCATAACCTCACCTTCGATATCGGCGATCTCCCTCCATTTCAATCCCACTGCACGCATCCTCTCGATGCGCCTGCACTGATCGGAGATTCTGATCATCGAATGATCCTCGCCCGGCAGGGCCTCCTCGTCTCCGGAGCCCATCGACTCCCAACGGTCGAAGTATTCATCGATTTTGTCCGGCAGCTCGTGCGACAGCCCCTTTGAAGTCACTTTCAGGAACTCCTCCAGACTGAACGGAACGCCGTAGTCGTTGGCACCGATGGAGAATGTAGCCATGGCCTTGGTGTCGTATCCGTAAGAGCCGTCCGGTAGCCCGCTGTAGATGCTCCGTATCCATGGCATCGGCGAGATGAACATCGGAGTCAGACCCATTCCAGGCCCCATCCTCACAAATGTGATGCTGCGGGGATCTGCACGGGAACCTGCGACCTTGGCCCCAAGATCCTTATCCTTGATCATCTGAAGCGAGCAGTAACCTGACTTCGATTCTCCTGTAGGGAAGCAACGGACCCTGGGGGTCAGATTGTTCAGGACAGGAGTCATGAAGATGTTGCATATGTCGAACTTCCTGGCATTCCCCAGATACTTAGTGAGAGCGAGATTCTCCTTACGCCCGTTCTCGTCAGCCATCATGTAGTTCTGGGCCTCGTCCAACAACCAGAGGATCGTACACCCTCCAGGCCCATACTCGCGTATGATCTCCCCCGCCTTGCGAAGGGTACCTGCCAGGGTGTCCTCGTAGTGGACGCCTGAAGGATAGTCCTCTACCGGTTCGAGCCCCTTCCTTACCCTTCCGAACTTGATGTTGGTGATGATCTCCGCAGGACCATGCCCATAATCGCCTTCCATGACATGCTGAGCTATGGATATCACCGTCGCCGTCTTCCCATGTCCCCTGCGACCGGCGACGACGATGGTCTCGCCCGGCTGGAGGATGTCATGCATGAACTCTCTGACGCCTGTCATCCCTCACACCTCCGACCTCTCCCGAGTAGTATCATCATCCATTCCGAGGATGGCTTGCTGTCTCGTCCCGATGAGGCCCTCATCGCGCATCACCATCTCATAGACGGTCATCCATGCACGGAAGGTCTCGAACGGGAGTATCCCGTAGGGATCCGACGGCATGGGGGTCCTGGAGCTCTGTATACGATATGCATCCACATCCCACAGCGGCTTGGGAAGAGCGGAGCTCAGGGAGAGCTCGAACATCTTGAGATACGCCACGCGAGTGTCCATCTGCCTCAGGTGCTCTATCAGCTCCCCGTAGTCCTGATTGATCCTGGCCACGACGTTGAGATAGATGTTCCCCGAGGACATGTCCGATATCACGGCATCGACCTCCTCAGGACCGCAGCCTTGTAGTTGGCATCCGCATCTCCGGAGAGCGTCACCCTAGCGGAGTGCTCCCCGAGTCCGATCAGCCTCCCCCTGTGATCGGCCTTCGAGATCCATGATGCGACTATGTCCAAGGCCAGGGTCAGCCTGGCCAACTCTCTCAGATCGCGTACGGTCGAGAGCACGTCACCGGGCCAGGCTACCATGTCCGGCTCCTCGTCCGAGTAGACGAGACCAGGAGCCTCCTCCATGACCACTGAGGCCAACTCCACGTCCATCCTCGAGAGGAGGGCGTCCATCCTGGACCCCATAACGTCCAGCAGCCTCTCCCCATCCTCCCTTGCAAGAGCGGTCTCGATGTGCGCCGAACCATAGAGCGCAGCATCCATGGTGCCATCATCAGGAATGCTCGGCATCAGCCTCACCTCTCCTCTTCCTCTCCGCCTCGATCCTCGCAAGGATCTCCTCATGTGAGCCGGGCGCATCCGTCGACAGCGACACGAGACCGGCGACCAGATCGGCCCCGGCATCGTACTTGGCAGACTGCATCTGTATCTCTAGCCTGGCCGCCCTCTCCTCGGCCTCAATGGCATCCTCTATCGACTCGCGGTAGATCCCATCCTTCACCCAGAACGCCAGATGGTCATCGGTCACAGATGAGGAGAACCTCACACGATGGGACGTCACCTCGGGATGCCACAGGTACCTCGGGGACTCGGCTATGATGTTCCGGTTCTCATCGCGGATCTTCCTACTGCCGATTCTGAACACGCCGATGGTGATCGTCTCGGTCTCATGCAACGACACAGGGACCACATCCATGGTCATCGGCATGCGGATACCGTTGGAGAATGTGCAAGACCTCCGTCTGGCGATCTCGTACGTGGGGATGTCCGCAGGATGCTTCGCCCCCAGGAACGATGCCACTATCCCTCCGAGGGTCTGGGGCATGATATATGTGTTCCCATTGTGGACATACCACACCATAGGAGCGACCTCTGTGTACGTCAGGGTCTCATCCGGCATGTCTAGATAGAGGACGTCTCCGGGACGGCACATGATGTATCCTGCGATGTACCCCACATCTCCTGCACCCATCATCAGGAGTGCAAGGGAACCTCTGTCAGTGATGAACAGTGTGTCATCTTCAACGAATGTCAACCCAAGAGGCAGAATTCCGACATAATCCAATATCATGATCGTGCATTCTACCGCAATCAGCATCAGGAACACAGGGTCTCTCAGAGGGAGGATGGCATGAGATACTGTGCGCATCCTGTATCCGACAACAATCATGACCATTGTAATCGCAAATCCCAATGCGATTGAAGCTGCATCCATCAGAACACCCCTACGACGGACAGGAACGAAGACGTCAGGAGGATACCGTATAGAACGACCTTCCAGGCTGCTTCCCCGGTCGCCGCCGCATACAAACAATGCAGTCCGAACACGCAGCATCCGAAGATTCCCCAGGTCGTACTGTTCAGGACACCTCCGACATTGAGCATCACGATGATGGCCGCGAACGTCCCGATCCCATAGATCAGGACCCTGGATGCGTCGTTGCGGAACAGACCCCATGCCAAATTGAGGATACACCATATCGCCCCCAGATAGCCGCAGATGGCACCCACTCCATCAAAGGTGATCTCGATCATCCGAGGTCTATCCTCCATCCGAACCAGTCTTCCAACGCATCAGCGATCGTTCCTGTGAACATAATTCCCACAATGATCAGAATCGCTCCGATGAACATCGTGACGTATCCTCCCGATCTCCATCCGCTCAGCAGTGCAAGTGCTCCGACGATGACGAAAAGAAGCGTCAGAAGACGGTCCAGGTCATTAGGGCTCTTCATATCGTTCTTGATGTGCTCCATGTCCGACGGGTCAATGATGTCGATCTTGGACACTGTGAGATCCACACTACTGACCTGCTTGCCATCCTTTTCCATCTCTGCGATAGCTAGAACATATCCGCTCTCGATCGTGGCCAGAGATGCTCTGGATGCATCGGTTATACCCGACCACCCCGATAGATTGGATCCTTCCTCGGACCAGATTGCAACGACCGCCTGTCTGGAAACCGAGTTCGACCCAACCTTCAGCGTCGTATCCTGGTAGAAGAACGGTGTGTAGATCACGTCCTTGTAAAGGACCTCTCCCGTGACCGACATGATGTCTCCGCGAACAACCAGACTCATCGAGTCACTGAGCGTGTAACCATCGGTTTTCAGCTCCCCTCCATTATCCTGCCAATATCTGGCAAGCTGCTCCATCGCGAGGACCGTGATGATCTTCTTCTGTGAGGCATTGAGCTCGATGCCATCATATATGCTAGGGACTGCCAGTGTGGTAATGTATGACGATGCCTCCCCGGCAGTATCGAAGATGCTCCACACCGCACCTGCAGAAGATGCCGCCGTGGACATCGTCCTATGAACAGTATCCAGCAGAGAATCGTACGATGACAGGTTGTTGGTTATATCCTTGGTCTGAGACTCGGCACCTGCAGGATGGATGGAGAAATACAGACTATCGGACTGTTTCCCATCCACGATGACCTTTCCATTCTCGAATGTGATCAACTTCGAAGTTCCATCACAATCGGATACGGCTCCGGAATGGATGGGTGCCGCCTTGGCATCCAGAACGGGCATCAGATCGCCGCAGTACGATAACCCGGATTGTAGAGTATATACTCCTGAAGTGAAACCTGGAATCGTGGAAATGTCCGAGAATCCCTTGGGAATGTTGACAATCTTCCCGTCAGGCCCTGTGATTGTCGAATCGCCGTCACACCAGATCCTCCCACTGTCTCCAATGAAGACTCTGTCCTCTCCGGACTGAACGGACTTGACCACAGAACCTATGTGGAATCCGAAATCGGACTTGGTGGACATGCTCCCACCCTGCCAACTGATTTCCAGACCCATGTTGTCCTTGTAGATGTCATCGGAATTCCAATCTTTCAGACTCTCCGTCATGAGATCCCACATAGTGTTTACCTGGGCTGTGGAGTTCGTAAGCATGAATGAGGAGTTCAGATAGACCCCCGAAAGCTCCAGAATGTCGGATGCGGAAAATGTGGAATCCTCATCCCAGAGCTCTGAGGCTGCGAGCTCTGCCATACGGACATGATGCTCGGAGGTCAATCCCCAGATCTGCTCATAGTTCGAAAGCGTGTTCTCATAGAATGCCAAGTTATTGTAGATGGATTCGGCAACAGCCTTTGCTTCATACCCTCTGACAACCTGTTCATCGCCACTCTGTGAATTGTGACTCAGGACATACTCTGCCACGACCAGTGTTGCAGCGGTTGAGAGAAGAAGGCCGAATGCGATTGCCAGTGGCGGGATCGCCTCCGATTCATTCTCATCATCGGTCATGATGGTGGTGCCGACTGCCGCAGTCAGAATTATCGCCACTGCCAACACGGCCATTGTCTTCCTTGCAGCTTCCAGTGTCATGTGAACCTCCAAATGACGATTATTATTGCGAAAAGCACGACCGCTCCTGCGATCAACCAAACGTCCAGACGATTGCCCTGCTGCTTCGGTTCATCCTCGGAGGGTTTGTCAGGGTCCACAGGATCATCCGGATCCGTTGGAATGGATGGACCGACCGAAACATGAGCTGTCGATGTCACAGTCATCTGATCGGCCCCGACCTTGGAATTCACGGTAACGGTCCCGGAGAATTCCCCCTCATAGGTATGCTCGAATGACAACGTCCCCTCACTATACTTCCCATCTCCCCAATCGACGATTGTAGGACATGCGCGATACCTCTCCGAGAGCTCGATGGTGACTGTATTCCCATCATACGTGCGTGTGAAATGAAGATCCCAGTCTGCACGAAGCGTCACACTGGATGTCACACCCACACTGAAGTCGAAGTAACTCCCCTCTCCGATGATCGACCATCCGAGGAAGACCGATGCACTCTTGACAGGATCCGCAGGACGAGATGCCTTCTGCCCATAATTGAGGATCTGAGTTGCGACCGATCCCGACCCGCCGTTCAGATCGAATGTTACGGCGACCACATCCGGGGCAGACGTTCCCCAGACGGCCTTGAATTCCGTGTCACTTGTGACACTTACGGAAGATCCTGGAAGATAGGTCTTACCTTCGAACTCCCATCCCTCAAGATTGGTTGTTCCATTGAATCCCTTGTCCGGCAGAACGACATTCTTTCCGGATTCGACCTTAAGCTCCAGAAATCCTGTCCCGCCGTTGGAATCGAAGACGACATTGCATGTCGGTGTCCCGTTCGGAACATAGTATGCAGACATGTATGTCGGTCCGGATATCGTATAAATGAAACCAGGAGCGTAGATCGTGTCTGGATCCGACGTCAACCTCCATCCGTTGAATGTGTGACCGTCTTTGCTGTATCCTTCAGACGGGAGGGACACGGTCTCGTTGTTGTATCCGACGAAGGCATCGATCTGATTGCCTATCTGGCCGCTACCGTCCAGTATGACCACATTGGCATTGGCAAGCCAATGGGCCTTCGCGGTATAGTCCCCATCCATGATGAAATACGAATTGAGCGGGAACGTACCGATTCCCTCAGTAACGGTTATATCCCATCCGGAGAGAGAATATCCCGACCTTGAGATGACCTTTCCAGGAAGAGATACAACAGTCCCGATCGGTGCTGAGATCTCGTTGACCGACCCCGAACCGCCGTTGGAATCAAACGAGATCGTACCGACCGTGTCTGATTTTGACTCAACTGTAATCGTAAATGCAACGTATGTCCAATCGACATGTTGCCAACCGGCCAACTTATTAACCTCAGTATGAACTTCAACGAGATACACTCCAGAGTCGGTAGGAGTTCCGGAGAAGGTGAGTTTGGCTTCAGTTGGAGTGCGCTCATAGGATAATGTCAGCCAGTCGGGACACTTGACAGCAGTTATGCGAGTTTCGTTAGCGAGAGCAAAATAATTGTAACAGAGCTTGTACCAAGGATCACTCTCGGAAGGATTTGAATCCAGTGTGACATCGAATGGTGTGTAGGAGAACATCTTCCCCTTCTCAGCTGTCTGGTCATCCGCCACCGCATCGGAATCGATGAGTGTCCATTCAGCCTTGAAAGTGGTATCCCCATAGACCGTAAATGTCTCGCCCGGCAGGTATGTCTTGGCAGAATCGGTCCATCCGGACAAGTAGTATCCGTCCCTCCCATAGATCGATGTGGGAAGTTCAATGGAACTGCCGTTCAACACGGTCCATGTCTGATACACTCCCGAACCTCCATTCAGCTCGAACGACACCGAATGGGCACTTGCAGCATCGGAATCCTCGGAAGATAGTGTGATTCCACACACGGTGCAAATCACTAGCGCGAATGCCGAAATGGCGGTAAGGAGTTTGAAGTGGTCTGAATGCGTGAAAGATCACCTCTCTACTGCGATCAGACCATTGGTTGGGGATGTTGTGAATTCCAGAGAGCTTAGCACCGTGATGGTAAACGATTGGGAGGCACTCGTGTATCCACTACATGATGCCGTTACTTTGACGTTATAGGTACCAGGGGTGGTTGGAGTGCCGTAGATCGTCCCACCAGACACCGACAGCCATGATGCCCCCGTCACCGAGAATGAGCAACCGGAAACATTCATGGTCGGCGAGTAAGCGAAGCTACTCCCAACAATCACATTGGTATCAGACTGTGTCGAACTGAATGACAGATTACTCTGACCCCACACGGCGTAGAGAATTACTTCCTCACCGTAACCAACAGAGATGCGGTCACCAGCCTCATAGGTGGCAGTGCTCGCACTACTGCTCTTCGACCATCCTTTGAACTTGTATCCCTCACGAGTGGGTTCGAAATCCGTGATCGTAAATGTGACGTCCCGACTGCTGTCTGTTGTTGTCAGCTCATCATACCACGAATATTCATCACCGTCTGGGCTGAGCCCCCCATTGGGATCATAGTCCAGGAAATAGGTGTATGGTCTGATGGTTATCGTTACAGACTTGGAAGTTCCGGACCCGTCATTCGCGGTGGCCGTGAGAGTTACCGTTCCTGGAGAATCACCACGGATGTCGCATCCGTTTCTATATTCTCCATTGTATGTGTCATTCCACTCCCTTGTGATGGTTGCAGATCCGGTATTCTCCGTGATAGACCAGGACACGGTCAGATCGGAAGCTGTCTGAGGTGAAACGATAGCACGTACAGAGGTCGTACTGTTCATCGTTACAATACTAGAACTTCCAAGGGTCCATGTCAGTTTTATCGATTCTACAGGATCTGCATCAGATGACTCAACCGCTGTAAACGTCACAGATCTTTTCTTAGATGTGTCATTGAGGTCGTACACATACGTCAAGGTAAATGTTCCCGCCTTTGATACCGTCCCATCAATTGAAGCCACATCTCCAGGCTGAAGATACAACCCCCATCCCTGAGGCGGTTCCTCAACCCATCCAGAATAACCAGGAGGGTCAGAGAGACCGATTCTTGCCCCAACAGAAACGTAGAACGTACCCTTGTTGTAACAATCTGATATTTCTCCTGTGACAACACTATATACCTTCGTCGATGAACTTTGGTTCGTTCCTCCAATATATCCACCTAAATCTGTAACCGCATCTGAATCTTCAGAAAATGCAGAAATCCCACTCACTGTACATACTACAAGTGTGAGGACAGAGAGGGCTGTAAGGAGTTTTAGGTGATTTCCTGACATGATCAGCCCCTCATGTACAACACTGCAGCGATTCCGATGACAATCAGGATCACAAGGATGATCATCCAGGTGTCAATCTTGAACCCATCAGAATCCTTGTCATCTTCAGACGGCTTGTCCGGATCTACAGGGGAATCGGACCCCTCCCATCCGGCATAAAGCGTCATGTCCTTCTTGACTCCCTGAGACCAATCATAGATCTCGGTACAGGCTTCATCCACGAACCATCCTGTGAATGTGTATCCCTCGCGTGTAGGATCCTCAGGCTGAGTGGCCACGACGTTGAACTTGGTCTGTTCTATGTCTGCAACCTCAGTTCCCCCATTCTCCTCGAAGAAGATCTCAGGGTATCCCATGATCTCCACTTTGTAGACAGTGGTCGTGGAAGAACCACCGTTGTAGGAGTTTGTGGCAGTCTGCGTGATGTAATACACTCCGGGAGCCGGCCAGGTCTTCAGAGGATTCCACTCAGTGGAGCTTGTTCCATCCGAGAATTCATACAGAATGGACTCAGCATCCTTCCCATCCCAGATTAGCTGAGTCTGAAGACTGTATTTCTTTCCCAGATCCACATCATATGCCTGATCGGCAGCGTCAGATGAAGGGATGATCGCCATTACGGCGACCATGGCCATCATCATGACACTGATCAAAGAAATGGACCTGATCAAGTGCTGATTCATGGCCAACCCTCATCAGACCTCGTAGATGATGAGACCACTCGTGGGCACATCTGTGAATATCAGTGTACTGACGATCTTACAGGTGATTTCCTTGGTTATCTCCTGTCCTCCAGCAGTGGTGAGCTTGATCGTGACGGTGAAATCTGCAGGAGCATTGCCCTCGAGAGTGAGAACTCCGAGATTGGAGATCGTCACAGTTGCTCCGGCAGGAACATTGCTCGCATCCACGGACCAGGTTCCTTCGATGGATCCTACGAACGCACATGTAGCAGGTGTATTGACCTTGGCGGAGAGAGACCCGTTTCCATCGATGGTGGCAACATCCTCGACAGCAACGATAATGGACTCTGTGGCAGTCTGGCCATATGCAGTGTTAGCCGTAACAGTGATGTTAGCGGAGGTGGCATTGCCAGAGACGGTCAAAAGTCCCGCATCACTTATCGTGATGCCTGTGACACTGTTGATACTCCATGTGACATCGGAAGTTCCAGAAGTTGCAGTGAGCTGGAGCGTCTTGTTGTCTGCTCCGGGGAACGTGACGATGGTCGACTCAGGAGCGGAAATGCTGAATTCGGGCTCGGATCTGATCGTGATGGTCTTGGTTGCTGTCTGTGCAGGACCGTTTGCAGAAGTCCCAGTGATCGTGATGCTCGTCTCATTGAGAGTTGCAGACGAACCGGAGACCACACCAGTAGATTCATCGAGTGTGAAGCCTGCGGGCATGGTTCCATTAGTGACCTTCCATGTGACGCCCAGATCGTTTCCGGTCTGGACGATGGCTGTCGAAGACACCGCATTACCATAAGATGTTATAGTCTCAGCGGATCCAGTGACGATCTTGTTGTAAACAGTGAACGTCACGACAAGATCCTTGGTCTCGCCCTTTGCCGTTGCAGTCAGAGAGACTGTGTTTTCACCGACATTTGTGGGTACTCCAGTAATGGTGTTGTTGGAAAGCGAAAGTCCGTCAGGCAGAGTCGTTCCAGACTTCACTGCCCATGTGACAGTTCCCATGGAGGAAGTTCCATTGGGAGTGAAATTGATCGAGGCTCCCTTGATGATGTCGTTGATGCTTCCGGAGACAGAAAGACCTGCAACGACATTGTATCTGATGTGCTGATAAGCAACCTGATCGAATCCACCAGTGTTCGAGCTTGCCTTGAGAATGAGATCATATGATCCTGTGGTGACTCCATCCTTGACGGTCACCTTCAAAGTGTTTCCGCCGATAATCTCGGCATCGATTCCAGTGTCTTCATATTTCTCAATCGACGTGGTAACCTGAAGATCGCTGGGGTAGGATGGGGCATAGGAATGCGAGAAACCGGGTGCTATGTCAATCTCGAAGATCTCACCATAGTCCTCGGTATATGCCGCATCCGTTTCTGAACCCATGACTGCCACAACGGATCCCAGGATTGCGAGCAACGAAACTATCGCTGCAATCGTGATCTTGGTATGCATTGCGTAACTCATGTCAATCGCCTGAGTCCGACCCTCATGGGATGCTCTTTCAGAACACGGGCCGAACCCGCATTATTCACTCTTCTTCAGGATTATAATAGAAATCGTGTCGGAAAATGACCGTTTTTTGACAGTCTGTCTTTTTGGTGGGGAGTTTATATACTCCCTAGGACCCCGTTTTTTGACAATGTTTGGGAAAGGGGCCCTACATAGTGTAGGGCGTGATTATGACGACATGGCCATTCCATCGAAGCTTTTGTCCATTTTGATGCGCCTGCACCTGGTGACATTCAGGCGGTACGAACTCGGAACAGACCCCGTGTATTATAGCGGCCTGTCCCTCGATGCGCTTACTCATGAGAGTTCCTCCCTGGTCTCGCGCATCCTGCGCTCGCGCTCCTCCGGATCCAACTCGGCGACCTCGTCAGCATACATGCCGATTATGCCGCTGAAGCGCCTACTGCGGGGATCGGCGCTGTCCCAATCCAGCAGGCCCTCCTCCGCCAGCCTGTCGAAAGCCTCGTCGATCTGATAGTCGAACAACCCGTAGTTTGTCACATCGGTATATCCGAACTCCGGATCATCGCTGTGCGCTCTCGCATACAGGACGATCCTGCGGGCCCATTCGTCGGTGGTCCTGTGTCCGGGCCATTCGTCGTCGCTCT
>NZ_JBEQWH010000010.1:0-63183 GCF_047501175.1 Candidatus Methanoprimaticola sp. MG2 | reverse complement strand
GCAAGCTCAAACTCCTCGCGGCTGTCGCCGTCCTCGCAATGGTGTTCTGCGCGTTCAGCGCGATCGCACCTGTTTCTGAGGGCGCTGACGAAGGAATACCAGCGGAGACCTACAATCCTTTCACCGCTGAAAACTCTACAACGAAAGATGGCGTCATCACTTTAACGGATGATGTCAAATTCACCGACACATACAAGATTGGCGAAGAATTCGCCATCGACCTGAATGGACACACAATCAGCTTTGATGACACAGTGACGACCCCCAAGGACGTCTTCTCTGTCGATACAAAAACCACTAGTATCATCATCAAAGACTCCACGACCAATGGAAAGATAGAGAACTTCACAGGATATGGAATCCTGGACTGCAAAAATGCCTCTGGAAAATACACTCTTTATGTAGACGGAGGAACCTATGTCGTGAAGGATGAAGCGAAAGCGGGAGAATTCCCATACGCTTTTGTCATCTATGGAAAGGATAATGCTAACAAAGACAGGACCTCGGAAGCGACATTCAGAAACGCCAAGATTAGTGGAGTGGCTGGGATTTGGAGTTCCTATGGAGAGAATCAATCTCTGAATGTAGAGAAGTGTACCACAACAACGACTGCGGTTGGAATATACAACAGTACAGTACTCAATACAACGATAACCAACTCTACGATCACTGCGGTCGATGGGATAGGAATAGACATAAAATCGGGAACTACGAAGATTACTGGGTGCACGGTTGTCGCGAACGAGTACTATCCTGGAACATTCGTAGGTAGCAACGGGGTCGGAAGTGCAGAAACCGCAGTGATGGTAACGAACCACTATGCAGGCAAAGAGAATGTGGCAGTGACGGTCGAGAATTCGACACTGAAGAATACTGCACAAGACTCCAAAGCGATGTTCGTAACAGACGGGGATGGATCAGGGACTATTGACATCACTTGGAAGGGAAATGACTCGAACATCGGGTATGCATTTGCCGAAAAAAAATGGGAGATAAACAGTGAAACTGGTACCCACGAGGAGAAACCGATATCAGGTGATGACGGACTGATTGTGATAAACAAGACCGCTTACGTTGATAACGCGACGAGACTGGCTCAAGTAGCCAATGATACTTCGAAAGTAGACAAAATTGTCATAAATGATGAAATTGAAGTTAACACTGAAACGACAATTAATTTCAGTGAAGACGAAGAGAATAACAGTGTCAAACTTAGCGATAACATCGTCATCGGAAAGGGCACCGTGTTCCAGAGAGGATCCATCGAGATCATCGACGCATCACTTGAAAATGGCGACATCACCGTCAGTGGAGATGCGATCATCTACGGAACCTACACTGGGAACGGAACGATCACTGTGGCTGCGAACGCGACCCTCACAGTTCCTGCCGGGAAGACGCTCACCATGGGTGCCGATGCTGGAACCGACGAATCCAAGATCGAACTCAGTACTGGATCCACATTCAACATCCTTGGAACACTCACGGACAACACGACGAGCACTGCCGATGCACCTCTCGTTAAGGCTGCAAATGACGCTGATGCAAGCAAGACGGTCGTCCAGGTCGGACCCAACGCGACCATTCCCCCCAAGGGACTCACGAACCTCCCCATGGCAGTCGACCCCGATGCGATGGTCGAGGCGGACCTCGGAGGCACTGTCACCAACGACCCCTCCTTCGGACCTCAGCAGATCGTCACTGTCAACCAGAGTCTCGTGATCACCAACGGAAGCACTGTGACCATCCAGGGTAAGCTCATCGTCCCCGAGGGAATGACCATCACCATCGAGGCTGGCGGAAAGCTCTTTCTCAACGGAGTCGACGTCACAGCCGACATCGACGGAAAGGTCATAATCGAAGGAAACATCGTGAATGCTGACGGGAAAGAAATAACCCCTGCCGCGGAGTTCCAGCTCGAAGGATCTGGAGAATCGATTGTCACCGTCGACGGTGATGTCCAGGTCGACGGACTATTCACCATCACCTCCGGAAAGGTTGTCTTCAACGCGGCCGCCAACATCAGCGAGAACGGTACGATGTTCATCGCTGACGCGAACGGAAAGGTAGAGGTCTCTGAGACCGGTGCCCTCACTGTATGTGGAACCGTCAGTGCAGCCACTAATGGAAATATTGGACTTGCAACTGCGACGATCGACAACTACGGAGTTGTGGTCTGGGACTCGGATAAGAAGGTCGCAGACACTACGAAGGTCCAGATTAACCAGAAGATTGACGGAGCCACTGTAGATATCGTAGATTATACTGTCTACTACACCGCGAGCACCCTGAAGATCACCGATGCAGGACTCAAGATCAAAGACTACACAGTCAGTACGGAGATCAAGAACGAGATTATCATCACCCTCTCTGAGAGAGGAGGATATAGTAATGAAACGGCAACAGGTAGCGGTGTACCAACCGTTCTCTCCACTGGCGGCATCAAGATTGTCACCAGTGCGAAGATTGTGAAGGAAACTGTTGGAAATACAACCACGACTGGAATCTCCACATCGATGGATATCTCCGGGACCGTCACAAGTTCCGATAATATGGAGGACTCTGTTGGCGACAATCAGAACCCCACACGTGCGAACATCGCCCTCTCTGGAAAGGCATTCACAGTCTCCTCAGAGCTCACCCTCGGATCCAAGGACTCCTTGACCCTGGCTGAGAAGAGTAACCTCGCGGTCACCGGATCCATCGACGCAACTGCAGGTACTTTCACTAACAAATGTGTCGCAATCGAGAATGACAAGACCGTCACCGGAATCACCCTGAAAGATGCCGGAACGATCGCTTCGATGCAACAGATCGAGAAGACTGGACTCGTCAACGGGGCCGTCTACGAGACGAAGGACACTGCAAAGAAGACTGTCTACAACTACGCCACCACTGACGCCGCGCTGGACGTACTCAACGAGAATGCCGATGTCAAGAAGGTCACCGTCCTCGGAACCCAGGAGCTCACCGCTTCCAACACCGTTCCCGCAGACAAGACCCTCGAGATCGCCAATGACGCCACCCTCGCCATCGGATGCGTGGAGGACCACAACGAGGTCACCCTCACCGTCGATGCCGCTGGTAAGGTCACCACCGCCGGAACCGTCGAAGTCGTCGACGGTATCGTCCTCGCTAAGGACAAGACCAAGGTCACCGCCACCAACATCAAGAGCGACGTCACCTCCTACGAGATCGACGCCGACGGAAAGATCGTCAGGAACGGATGGCAGAAGTGGACAACCCTCGCCATCGCACTCGACGAGGCCAACCCCGGAGACGTCATCGTCATCTCTGACGATAAGAATGTGGAGATCACCAGCGACCTGACCATCGACGAGGGAGTCACCGTCAAGGTGCCTGCCAGCGCAGGGACTTTCAAGATCATGGACGGAGTGACCTTCACCGTCAACGGAGTCCTTGAGACCGAGAAGGATGTCCTTGCAGAGACTAGGTTCGCCAGCACCGCTGCCGACCGCTTCAAGACCGCAGAAGGAAGCACTGACTCCAGTGTCATCCTCGTGAACGGACAGATCAAGACCGCTGTGGGATTCAAGTACAACGTCGAAACATCCGAGACAGTCCCCTCCGGTGGATGGGTCAACATCTCTCTGAGTGCCGGAGCACCCATCTCCTGCGCAGTGTTCGAGGACGCAGACGGATACACCGTCATCTCGCCTCTCGCTGTCGCCCTCGAGAACATCGCGGATGCCAACACGGACATCACTCTCTACGGAACAATCGCCGCAGGAGACATCGTGTTCGAGGCCAATGACGATGGATGCGACGCACTCGTTGTTGCCGACAAGACCAAGTTCACCGCCACCTCCGTTAAGCTCGTCGGATCCACCCTCAATGTTAACGGCGGAGCGAAGTTCAACGGATCCGTCATCGTCGGAGACGTCACCGTCGCCTTCGAGAACGTCCAGAACTTCACCGTTGCGGACAACGAGAACGAGATGACGTTCGGAGTCGCCAGCATCGCATCCAATGCGGATCCTGCCAAGAAGGAGGAGTCCTCGGTCACCCTCGTGTCCGGAACCCTTGTCGGAAAGACCGACCTCGGAATCAATGACATAGAGTTCGTCGTCGGATCCGGTGCCACCCTCGTCGCAGAGGGCGCATCCTTCGGGACCCTCGTCATCGAAGGAACCGTCACCGTCGCATCCTTCGCTGATGATGGAGTCCTCGTTGCAACGAACGTCACCATCACCGGAGGAACCCTGTCCGTCGCAGCCGCGACCAGCACCGAATCCGCCGGAAAGGTCGACATCGACAAGCTCAACGCCGGTGTGAAGGTCAAGGACAGCACAGGTGCATCCGCCACCGTCAACGGACCTGTTCCTGTGAACGAGCAGATGTTCGTCGCAGCCGACGCCACCCTTGACGAGGCCGCACTGAACGCCCTCGAGGGATACAAGTCCACCGCGATGTATGTCGGTGACGCCCTCTGGCTCACCATCTACGACAAGGACGGAACATACGCATTCGCTGGACTCACCGGAACCGAGAGCTTCGACATCCCCGTGAAGGATGCCAAGTTCGACAACCAGTGGAACAACGAGGATGGAGATGCCGTGACCAAGGTCTCGGATGCTGCTGAAGCATACGCGAAGATCCAGTACGACATTTACGATGTGATCATCTACGCTAACGAGGGAGTTAACGATGTGTTCATCGACGGACAGATCATGAAGTACTCCTACACAGCAGGAGGATATCTCTCCATGACCGCTCTGCCTGCAGGAGTCCACGAGATCACCTTCGAGCTCGACAACGGATTCACCGGAGAGGGCAAGCTCGCCATCGTTGGAGACGGAGTAGACAAGGGAGTCACTTGCGGAGTCAACGGACTCAGCATCACTCTGTCTGGGACACCTGAGAACTGGACTGATAGCGTAACTACTGTTGAGCTCCAGCTCACCGGTATCGAGAAGTCCGGATTCACCCCCGACCAGCCCGACACCCCCGCAGCCGACAATGGAATGACCATCACCGACTACCTGCTGATCATCCTCGTCGTCCTCATCGTCGTCATGGCCATCATCGTCGCCATGAGGCTCATGAGGAGCTGATCGTAAACGAACGATCGAGAAAGAACAATCCCAATCACCTGAAACGACAAACCCCGGAGGTCTGGAAGGACCTCCATCCTCATTTCCACCAAAGGAAAGGAGAAATGATCCGGCGCGCCCGACGAACCTGAACAGCAAACAGCCATCGGAGCGGACCTCCCCTGACAACAGAGAGGTCCGGGCATCTCATCCCGTCCCGGAGAGACGACGGGACCGCGCGCAGGAACACGCTCGCCAAACAAGCCCTCCCGTTCGGGAGGGCGGCCCTTAAGCAACAGACAAACGCGTTGATGCGTCTGCCTTAAATCCAGGATGCGAATCGAATCGGACATGACGGAGGTTGCGGTAGGGAAGGACCGCCTTTTCACGCCGGCGGTGATCATCCTGGTGTTCCTGAGCTTCGTCATGGGGATCAGCGAGTTCAGCATCATAGGGATCCTTCCAGACATATCCGAAGGGCTGGACGTGAGCTACACCGTCATCGGGAGCCTGGTCTCCATATTCGCGCTCAGCTATGCGTTCCTCGCACCCACCATATCCGGCGTCTGCGCAAGGTTCGGCCGCAGGAGGCTGTTCTTCGCCATGGCCGCGCTGTTCGTGGCATCGGACGTCTGGACGTTGCTCTCCGCCTCGTACGTCTCCATAGCCGGCTCCCGCATCCTGACCGCCGCATCCAGCGGGGCCCTGCTGTCTGTCGGGATAACCTATACCATGGACATAGTGTCCCCCAGGTACAGGGCATCGGCGGTCTCGTGGATATTCTCCGGGTTCAGCATCGCATCCGTGTTCGGGATGCCCCTGGGGAACACCATGTCCCACCTCCTCGGATGGAGGAGCGTCTTCGTGCTCATACTCGTCCTCGGCATCATCTCGATCGTCGCCGCGGCGAGGATCCTCCCCAAGGACGACCCCGAGCCTCCCGTCAGGAGGAGAGGCTCGTCCGGAAGGATGCTCCGCGACCCCCGCATACTGCTCGGGATGGTCATAACGATGTTCGGAGGCGGGGGCGTCTACGTGATGTACACGTACATCACCCCGATCCTCGAGGACGAGCTCGGCATAGACCCGACGATGGTCCCGATGGCGCTGATGGTGATCGGGTCCTGCATGCTCGTGAGCAACCTCGTGTCCGGGAGGATAGCGGCCGGCAACGGGATCGGGACCCTCAGGATCACGTTCCTGATCGAGTCCGGACTGCTCGTGCTCCTGCCCATGGCCCTGGGGTCCTTCGTCACGGGGATGGCCGACCTGATGCTGATCGGGCTCATGTTCTACCTCATGAACAGCCCCGTCCAGATGCACATGATAGAGATAGCCCAGAGGGACTACCCCGAGTCCCTGATACTGGCCTCCTCCCTGAACCCGTCCTCGTTCAACGTCGGGATAATGCTGGGTTCCCTGCTGGGCGGCGTCATATACGACTCGGCCGGAGCGGCATCCCTCGGATACGGGAGCGGTGCGATGGTCCTGCTCGCATCCGTCTCCGCCGTGGTCCTGTATAGGATCCGCAAGAAAGAATTGACATGAATGATGATTCATTCTATGCAGGACCCCGCTACAATCATATCTCACTTACTGTTACTATCTTATTATGGCCTACATTCTCATGCATAAGGACGTTCCGGTCGTATCCATTAATCTGACTGATAGTGGACATCTTGAGAATGTGAACGACGTATTCGACATAAATCGTATGCCTATCGGCACCACTGTAAACAATGATGTTTGCATGGATGGTTTCAGATCTTGGTGGAACGGTCGTTCGATACCAGCCAGTCGTGGGGGCCTTATCAGAATGATGGAGACATTGGGGATTAATGACACCAAAGCACTCCTCTCCAAATCAATGGGACTAAGCCTATCTGATCAGTACTGGATCAAACGGCTTCATGACAACATAAAATGGAATGATGTCAATTTCTTCACCAACTCATTCACAGATGATATTGGGAAACTATTATTTGGAGAGCAACTAAGTGGTGAAATAGATGTCTCATCACCAGACAATACCTCTGATGGCGTCCTGAGGAAGAGATGGACCATCCTCGACGGGAGACGGTGCCTGATCAAAGGTGGCAGCGAACCGTTCATGCAGGAGCCGTTCAACGAGGCCATCGCAACGATCATCATGGATTCGCAGGGCATAGAGAACGCGAACTACACCATCATGTGGAAGGATGATGTCCCATTCTCGATCTGTGACGACTTCATAGATGCGGACACGGAGCTGGTCACGGCAGCGAACATACTGAGAGGCATCGACAGACCGGATTGTGACTCCTATCGTGATATGTATGTCGACAGATGCGCCGAATCGGGACTGGACGTCCGCGACTCGATGTCGCGGATGGCCTTCATCGACCATATCATGCTGAACACGGACCGCCATCTCGGGAACTACGGGATCGTCAGGGATGCGGACACATTGGAATGGGTACGTCCCGCACCCATCTACGATACCGGGACCTCGTTGATGTGCAGGAACACGACCGAACGCATACGGAAATCGATCCCATCGGCGAACGACGACATGAGGATGGAGAACCGCATCTTCTCGACCGACCTGGACTGGCTCGACGTGGACGCCATGTACGGGACGCTCCCCTCGATCGACAGGCTGCTCCACTCCGCGGCCGACGATCATGGGAGCCCGGAGATGACCTCCGAACGTGCCGACGCCGTCCTGATGCTCCTCGAGAGGAGGATGGACGGCATAGCGGACATGCTGCTGTGAGTCACTCCTTCTTCTCCGGCTCCAGGAACGACTTGTCGACCTTCTTCCTCTGACGGCCCCCGGTCTTCTTCAGCTTCCCCTGGTTCATGGCCCACTCGAAGCTCTTCTGCTCCGGAGGAGTGACCAGGACGCGCTCGCCCTTGGCGTACTTCCTGCCCGTGGCCCAATTGGTGAACGGCGCCACGACGCGGTACTCGTCGGCATCCATGACGATCTCGCGGACGTTCTGCCTGCCCTTCATCTCCGAGTAGGTCCCGGCGAACTCCGTGGCATGCCCGTCCTTTACCTCGATCATCTTGGTGCAGACGGTGTCCAGGAAGTACCTGTCGTGAGTTACGGTTATGACCGTCCCGTCGTACTCGTTCAGCGCCTCCTCCAGGGCGTGCTTGGCGGGGATGTCCAGATAGTTTGTGGGCTCGTCCAGCACAAGGAGGTTGGTGGCGTCCAGCAGGAGCATCGCCATCGCGACCCTGGCCCTCTGTCCTCCGGATAGCGTGGATATCGGGCGCTCCACGTCCGTGTTGAATAGGAGGAAGCGGGAGAGCATCTTGCGGGCATCGGCCCTGCGGTCCTTCCCGACGACCAGGAGCAGCTGCTCCTCCGCGGTGAGCTTCGGGTCCAGCATCTCGTGGTGCTGCGAGTAGTACCCGATCTTCGCACCCGGCGCCATCCAAAGGTCCCCCGTGAACGGTATCTGCCCGAGGAGTGCCTTGACCAGCGTGGACTTGCCCTCGCCGTTGCCGCCGAACACGCCGACCTTCTCGCCCTTCTGGATGTCCAGCTCCACGTCGGACAGGATCCTGTTGCCCTCGATGTCCACGCAGAGGTTCTTGCAGATGAGGACGTTCTTCCCCGACTTGGGCGCGGACTGGATGCGGACGGTGACCTCCTGGACCTTCTCCGGCTTCTCCTTGACCTCCATCTTCGCGATCATCTTCTCGCGGGTCTTGAACGTGGTCATGTACCACTGGTCCTGGTGGAGCTGCTTCGCGATCTCCTCCTGGTGCTTCTTCTGGGCGGCGTACTTGCGGTACTCCTTCTCCATCCTGTCCAGGTCCAGCATCTTCTTCGTTATGAAATCTGAATAGTTGCCCTTGTACTCGCGGGACTTCCCGCGCTCGATCTCGAGCATGCGGGTGGCGATCTTGTCCAGGAAGTACCTGTCGTGACTCACGACGAGGACCCCGCAGTGCGATTTGATGAGGTAGTCCTCGAGCCACTCCACGGTGGTGATGTCCAGATGCGAGGTGGGCTCGTCCATGATCAGGAGGTCGCAGTTGTCCGCCTGGACCACTATGCGCGAGAGCATGACCTTGGTGCGCTCCCCTCCGGAGAGGGTGGACATGTAGCGCTCCATGATGTCGGCGGACAGTCCGACCTTCTTGAGTGCGGCGACCTTCCCGTCCTCGTCCTCGGCATCAGCCTTCGCGAGCTGCGCCTCCAGGGCGGAGTTCTCCTCGGCGAGCGCGTTCCAGTCTATGTCCCCGCCGGCCAGCATCTCCTGCTCGATCTCGTCGAGCCTGCGCTTGATCGCCTCTATGTGCCCGTACGGGCGTCCAAGCACCTCGCGCACGGTGACGTCGCCGGACTCCGCGAACTGCTCGAAATACCCTATGCGCTCGCTCTGGCCTATGAGCTCCCCGGTGTCCGGCTTTATCCTTCCCAGAAGGATGTTCAGGAAGGTCGTCTTCCCCGCGCCGTTGACACCGATCAGTCCGATGCTGTCCCCCTCGTTTATCTGGAGACTGACGTCTTTCAGCACCTTGACGGGTCCGAACGCCTTGGCTATGGACTGGGCCTTCAGCAACATGGGTGACGGGATTGGGTCACAATATAAGTGGATTGGGCAGACCGGGCGCGCACGCTCGGACGTACACGTCGGGGAGCTCTATCGGCCGGGCCTTCCTCTCGCTCAGGTCCGACAGCCTCCTGAGGAACTCCTCCCTCCTCTCCACCGGGACCTTGACCCTGATGTCGACGCGGTCGGTGTACTCGCATTCCGGGCGGCATGCCATGAGGTCCGCCATCTTGGACTCGAATGCGCTGTAGGCGGAATAGTCCAGATGGAACATGTAGGCGCAGCATGCGCGCCTCGCGACCCTGTCCACGCCATTGAGCGCGACCTTCGCGCCCTCCGTGTACGCATGGACCAGGCCCCCGGTCCCCAAGAGCGTCCCGCCGAAGTACCTCACGACTATGACCATGGCATCCGTCAGGCCGGACCCCCTCAGGACCGCGAGTATGGGCTTCCCCGCGGTGCCCGACGGCTCCCCGTTGTCGCTGGACCTCTCCCTCCGGTCGGAACCGTCGACTATGGCCGCCCAACAGTAGTGGGTTGCATCCCTCCATCTCGCGGATATCGCATCCAGGTTCCTCTGGATGGAGTCCTCGTCAGGGCAGGGCATGGATATCCCGATGAAACGGGAGCCTTTGAGCGTCAGCTCCCCCGTGCGCTCGGACGCTATGGTCTCGTAGTCTGAGATCCCGGCCATGACGACCCATTCGGGCGGGAGACTTCAATATAACGGTGATGACCGCCCCCGAAGGGGCGTAATTTGTTTGTCTCACTCGGTTGTGTTCTCGGTGTAGGTCTGCGCCGCATCGAACTCCTCGACCGCCTCCTGGGGAGGCTCGGGGGTGAGCAGGGCGACAACGATACCGACGACCAGAGAGATGAGGAATCCGGGCAGCAGGGAGTAGATCTCCGAGGGTCCGAACGTCTCCCAGAGGATGACGACGATGAAACCGGTGATCATGGCGGCCATGGCACCCTGCAGGTTCATCCTCTTCCAGAACAGGGAGAGGATCATGAGTGGTGCGAACGCGGATCCGAATCCGGCCCATGCGTATCCGACGAGGCCCATGATGTTCTTTCCACCGAAAAGTGCGATGAACACAGCGAAAACCGCGATGACCATGACTACGATCCTGGAGATCCACATGAGCTTCTCATCGGAGAAGTTGAACCTCTTGCTCTTCCCGAGGACGTCGTTGGTGATGGACGAGGACGAGACGAGGAGCTGGGAGTCTGCGGTGGACATGATCGCTGCCATGACGGCGGCGAAGATCACTCCTGCGATGAACGGAATGAACAGGTCCCCGGCCATCATGAGGAACGCGTGTTCGGGATTGTAGTCCACCGACGGGGTAAGTCCCTGGGCATCGAAGTACGCCCTCCCGACAAGTCCGATGAGACATGCGGCGGCAAGGGCGATGACTATCCAGACCAGTGAGATCCTACGGGCCACCTTGACCTCGTCGATGCTCCTGATGGACATGTACCTGACGACGATGTGAGGCATACCGAAGTATCCGAATCCCCACGCCAGGAGCGAGATTATCGCAACTGCGGACATGGGCGCCCCATCGCTGTAGAACAGGTTGGTGAACCCGTCCATGCTGTACTTCATGTTCACGTATTCCCAGCCGGGGGTGACCGCGTCCCATCCGCCCATGGAGCTGATCGCCGCTATGGGGACGATGACGATGGCCACCACCATCAGGATAGCCTGGAAGAAGTCGGTCCAGCAGACCGCCTTGTATCCGCCAAGGAAAGTGTAGATGAGAATGATCGCGGCACCGATGATCATGGCCAGCGTGATATCGACCCCGAACGCGTAGTTCAGGACCTCTCCGCAGCTCTTGAACCCGGACGCCACGTACAGGACGAAGAACACCAGGATGACAACGGAGCTTATGAGCCTCAGGTATCCTTTGGTGTCCTTGTAGCGATTCGAGAAGAATTCCGGCATCGTGAGCGAGTTCCCGGCGACGACGGAGTGTTTTCTGAGCCTCTTGGCGACGACGAGCCAAGAGATGTACGAACCTATGGCGAGTCCGATACCGATCCAGACCTGTCCCATTCCGGCGACGAGGATGGATCCGGGAAGTCCCAGGAGCAGCCATCCGCTCATGTCGGATGCCTGCGCGGACATCGCGGTAACATAAGGCCCCATCTTCCTTCCGCCGAGGAAATAATCCTCCATGCTGTGGGACCTCTTGTAGAAGTAGAGTCCGATACCCAGCACAAGGGCGAAGTAGAGGATGAAAGCCAGCAATATCTGGTAATCCAATCTAGCACCGATGCCGTTGACGCCTTACATCACATAAAAAACCCCCTCATGGGTCTTAAAGAAGGCAACGGCGTTAACACTATTCTATGCATCCTTGAACGGGATTGTTGCTCGGCGGAAGTCGAGCAATATGTCACGCGACCTCTCTGGAGAGAAGGGCCTGCTTGACCGTCGGCGTGGCGATTATCCTGCCGTAGATCTTGGTGCTGGAAACGGTCTGCTCGATGAGCTCGGGGGTCACGTCCTCGTCGGCATAGACGATGCCGACCAGCTCGATGTCCGTCTTCTTCCCGTCATCCCTCAGTTTCTCGAGATTTCTGCGGCTGAGTCTTACCGCACGGAATCCTACTTTGTTGGTCATTGGTATCAACCCCCCGTATCTCTCGGGTACAACCACATTAACCTCTAGATATAAATGTTTAATGTAAAACGATAAAGATGTAATCTTATGATATGATTGTATGTGTCGTATTATGAGATATTGATTTATAATGAAATGATATGGTAACGGATGATGGCAGGCACGAATAGTCTGACGAAGCTCAAACGGATCTGCAAGGCAGCCGTCTGGTTCTGTCTGATACTGGTGATCTTCACGGTCGGAATGACCATTATGAACTCGGTGGTCCTGGGGCTGTATCTCACGGACCCGGGGTTCACGATCATGGAATGGACCCGCAACGAGACGCTGGCCAGTGCCGCCAGGGGGGTCCTGTACAACATAGTCCTGGTGTTCACCGCGATAATGACGTACCGCATCACGGCCACCATCAGCAGGGAGGAGACCCCTTTCAGGGAAGAGAACGTGAGGAGCATCAGACTGGTCGCATACGTGGCGTTCATAGGACTGATCGTCCATATCACCCTGGAGGTGGCGATGTACGTGCTGACCAACGGCGATGTCCCGTTGGCGATCTCGCTGGCATACATCATCATCGCCACGCTCGCATACTCGTTCTCGCTGTTGTTCGAATACGGCACGGTCCTTCAGACCGAATCAGACGAGTTCATCTGATACCATGCCCATAATACTCAGACTGGACCGCATCATGGCAGACCGGAAGGTCACGCTGAAGGAGCTTGCGGAGAACGTGGGCATATCCTATGTGAACCTCTCCAAGATAAAGACCGGGAAGGTCCAGGGCGTGAGGTTCTCCACCCTGGAGTCGATATGCGAGACCCTCGGATGCCAGCCCGGCGACATCCTGGAGTACATCCCTTCGGAGAAGGGACGGGACAAGTGAATCCGTACCTGGGAAGAAGGTCCGGACCCGCGAGGGGTCCGGTTTTCATTGTAAAGGGGGATGTCCCCCGTTTCAGATCTCCTGTTCCTTTTCGGGAACGGGCTCCTTGGGCTGCATGAACTTCGGACCCTTCCAGTTCCAATCTCCGAGGAGGTGCATCACGGCCGGGACGATGTACGTCCTGACGACCAGCGCATCCACGAGGATGGCGAAGCACAGGGCGAATCCGAACTCCTGGAGCATCTCCATGGAGGACAGCATCAGCGTTCCGAAGGCACCGCCCATGATGAGTCCGCAGATGGTGATGACGGAACCCGTGTGGAGGACGGCCTGATGGATGGCCTCGTCGTTGGACATGCCCTTGGCCCTGACGTTCTCCTTGATCCTGGTGGTCAGCAGGATGTCGTAGTCCATTCCCAATCCGAGACATATTACGAGGAGGATCAGCGGGACGAGCCACATGACCTCCCCTCCGAGGATGTTCACGAACACTATGTGGGTGATCGCCAGGGTCCAGCATATGCTCATCAGGATCGTGAGGACCGACCTTATCGGGATGGTGTACGAGCGCATCACCACGAACAGCAGGATGATGATCAGCACGATGACGAGGACCTCGATGTTGTTGAACTCCCCGCTGATCACGTTGGACACCTCGTACATGACGGCCGCGGTACCGGTGATCCACGTGGCCTCCACGAGACCGGTGTTGTCCGCCCTGTACTCGTCCACGGATGCGGAGATCATGTTGATCGACTCCATGGACCTGGGCGCCATGGACGCCTCGTTGGTGGGTATCGACAGCTTGACGTAGGTCACATCGCCGGAACCGGTCTCGGAACTGGCATAGGACCCTCCGAGGAGACCGCAGTTCGAGTTGACGATGTAATCGATCATGGGGCTGGCGGGCTGGGGGCTGGTGACGTCTATGAGCATCCCCTGAGCGGTGCCGATGATCACTTCCTCGGGAGTCCCCTCCGGGAATTCCGACTCTATCATCTTCACGTAGTAGTTGGTCAGCATGGGGATGGACATGTTCAGGATCTGTGCGATCTCCGCATTGGAGTTCTTAACGATCAGGTCGAGGATCTGAGCGGGAGTCCCCTCCGGGAGCTGGGAGACGGCATCCGCGACTGCCAGCGACCACTCGAACGGGAGCGTCACCGCACCTATGTTGCTGTTCTCGCCGCCATCGCGCTCGATGATGTTGTCGACCAGGTCGTTCAACTGATCGCGAACACCACCCTCGCCCGTATACGCATCGTCCCACACCAGGTTGTACATCCCCTGTATGGCGACGCCGGTGGATGGATCCAGCACAGGCTCCACGTGTGCCAGGACGTCCTTGTACTGGATGACCACATAGTTGGGGTTCAGCATACCCTCGTCGGCGTACTCGCCGATCAGGTCCATGCCCTCTCCGGAATCGCCGTTCTGCATGGCGCCTATCATGTCGTAGGAGGTCTCGGATGTCAGTGCTATGTATGCGGCGGGGGCGGTCGCGAGGACCGCGACGATCGTGATAGCCTTGGCATGCTTGAGGGAGAAACGGGAGGACCTCTCGAAGTATCTGTGCCCGACCTTCCCGAACCAGTTGTGCCAGCCCCTCTGGGACTTGCCGGTCTCCTCGTAGCGCTTCGCGGTGGAGGGCCAGAATATCCTGTCGCCGACGACGGCGAGTATGGAGGGGATGAGGGTCAGTGCCGCGAGGAGCGCCACGATGATTCCCAGTGCGAGGCAGATCCCCATCGTGGAGACCATGCTGAACGAGCAGATGGACATGGCCCCGAACCCGATGATGACGGATGCTCCGGAGACCGCGATGGACTCTCCCGCCCACTTGACGGCCTCGTGCAGAGCGGCCTCGTGCTCCTTTCCGGACCTGAGCTCCTCCCTGTACCTGGCTATGATGAATATGCAGTAGTCGCACCCCGCCCCCATCATGGAGACCAGCAACATGATCTCCGTGATGAAGAAGATGTCGAACAGGTTCCCGAGGAAGAATATCATCGCGAGGACGAGCACGAACGCCACACCGATCGTTATGGGAGGCGTGGCGGAGGTTATGAAGGACCTGAAGAACAGCCCCACCAGTATGAGGATCAGGAGGATCGTGAACGGGTCGATCTTCTGGATGTCGCTCATGGCACCCGTCATCGTATCGTAGTTGATAGCGGGGGTCCCGGTCAGATAGACCTCCAGACCCTCCGTGCCAGTGGAGACGTCCTTTATGAACTGTCTGAGCTCGGGGGTGTCATCGGTGACGGACAGACGGGGATCGTCCCCCTTCACGAGCGACTGGTTGTACATCACCCCGACCATCATGACGCCGGGGCCGGTCTCCGAGGACACGGTCGCGGTCACGAAGGGCCCGGGCTGCATGTTCGTGTTGAGCTTGTACGTCCCGTCCTCCATCGTGAAGCCGGTCGCTTCCTGGTTCAGCTTGTTTATCAGGGCCTCTGCCGAGGCCAGACCGTCCGCATCGTCGTACTGTATGACGATGATGGGCGTCGCAGAGATGTCGGCGGACGAGCCGGGGAAATAATTGGAGATCACCTCCATCCCCTGGACCGATTCCGAGTCCTCCCCGGCCATGTCGTTGACGTCGTATTTCATGACATCAGCCGCCTTGAGGGCCAGAGGGACTGCGCAGAGCAGCACCACCACCCATATGGCCAGGATGGCCTTATGGTGACGGACGATGCCGCTCGCCAATCTATCGAATATCATGCCGCCGTCCAGGAATTGTGATATTAAATAGTATCACCCGAAGGGCATGACGGGGGACGAAACGTCGCACGGCTGCGGACCCTCGTCTCCTTTTTATATCTCATTATAGTACGCAGGCGCGTTTATTATGGCACAGTACGACTCGGCCTCCATTGAGAAGCGCTGGGAAGAGATGTGGAAGGCCAAAGAGGTCTACCGCTTCGATCCCGCGTCCGACAAACCCGTATTCAGTATCGACAACCCTCCCAGGTACACGTCCGGACCTCTCCACCTCGGACATGCCACCGGATACTCCCTGATCGACTTCGTGGCGAGATACAAGAGGATGAGAGGACACAACGTGTTCTTCCCGCTGTGCTTCGATGTGAACGGGACCCCCATAGAAGTCAAGGTCGAGAAGAAGCACCACATCACCAAGCTCGACACCCCCAGGCAGGAATACAGGAGACTCTGCGAGGAGTACGCCAACGGGTTCATCGCGGAGATGACCCATCACTTCGAGATCCTCGGGGAGAGCATGGACCCCAGCATCTACTACCAGACGGACGCCCCCTACTACAGGAGGATCACCCAGCTCTCGTTCGTCGAGCTGTTCAACAGGGGACTCGTGTACAAGGCGAACTATCCCGTCAACTGGTGCCCGAGCTGCATGACCGCCCTCGCCGATGCGGAGGTCGAGTACAGGGACAATGTCAACAAGCTCAACTTCATCAAGTTCCAGGTCGCGGACTCCACCCCCGACGACTTCGTGCTCATCGCGACCACCAGGCCCGAGCTGCTGTGCACATGCCAGGCGGTGGCCGTCCATCCCGACGACAAGGAGAAGGCCCGCCTCGTCGGGAAGGAGCTCGTCACCCCCCTGTTCGGCAAGAGGGTGAAGGTCATCTCCGACCCCAAGGTCCAGATGGAGTACGGTACCGGGTTCGTCATGATCTGCACGATCGGCGACAAGGACGACCTCGAGTGGGTCATGAAGTACCACTTCCCCCTGGAGAAGGGGATCGACGAGGCCGGAAGGATGACGGAGCTCGCCGGGAAGTACGCCGGCATGACCGTCACGGACGCCAGGGAAGCCGCCATCAACGACCTCAGGGACGTGGGCATCCTCGTGGACCAGAAGGACAACCCCCAGCAGGTCTCCATCTGCTGGAGGTGCCACACGCCCATCGAGTACCTCCAGGTCCCCCAGTGGTTCCTCAGGACCCTCGACTTCAGGGAGAAGATCCTCCAGAGGGCCGACGAGATCAACTGGCATCCGGAGTTCATGAAGACCAGGCTCAGGGACTGGACCAACTCCCTCCAGTGGGATTGGGTCCTGAGCAGGCAGAGGGTCTTCGCCACCCCCATCCCCGTGTGGGAGTGCTCCAAGTGCGGACATGCTGTGTGCGCCACCAAGGAGATGTGCTACTGCGACCCCACCCTCGATGCGGCGCCCGTTGAGAAGTGTCCCGAGTGCGGCGGGGACCTCGTGGGATGCACCGACGTCTTCGACACGTGGATGGACTCCTCCGGATCGTCCCTGTACAACACGTTCTGGGAGAGGGACGAGGAGCTCCACAAGAAGCTGTTCCCCATGTCCATGAGGCCCCAGTCCCACGACATCATCAGGACCTGGGCGTTCTACTCCATCCTGAGGGCGGAGCAGATCGAGGGGACTATCCCCTGGAAGGACATCATGATCCACGGGTTCATCATGGCACCCGACGGGACCCCCATGCACTCGTCCATCGGTAACGTCATCGACCCCATACCCATCCTGGAGAACTACGGGGCGGATGCGCTGAGGTACTACGCGGCGACCTGTTCCCTCGGCATCGACCATGCGTTCAGGGAGAAGGACGTCGTCCGCGGAAGGAAGCTCTGCAACAAGGTGTTCAACCTCGGCCAGTTCGCGGGAAGATACGTCGAGAACGCCCCGAAGGAGATGCCCGCCGACCTCCGCACCGCGGACAAGTGGATCCTCTCCGTCTACTCGAAGACTGTCGATACCGTCACCGAGTGCTTCGAGTCGTACCAGTTCGACAAGGCCATGAAGGAGGTCGAGGGATTCATCTGGCACGAGCTCGCCGACAACTATGTGGAGATGGTCAAGGGCAGGACCGACGCCGCCGTCCGCTACACCGTGTACACCGTCCTCCTGGGAAGCCTGAAGCTCCTCGCACCGTTCATGCCCCACGTCACCGAGGAGGTCTACCAGACCCTCTTCGTGGGGACCGAAGGGATCGAGAGCATACACCTAACTGCCTGGCCCGTGTCCGTCCTGAAGGACGATGCGGCCGAGGCGACCGGGGAGTCCCTCAAGGACGTCCTCGCAGGGATCCGCTCCTGGAAATCCGACAAGAAGATCCCCCTCAACGCACCGCTCGCTCTGATCGAGATGGTCGGCGCCGATGCCGCGAAGCTCGAGTCCGCGAAGCAGGACATCGCCGAGACCACCAAGGCGGCGGAGGTCAGGATCGCGCCCGAGGCGAAGCTCACAGAGGAGATCGTCGGTGTCAAGCCCGTGCATGCGAAGCTCGGACCCGCGTTCAAGGCCCAGGCCAAGGCGATCGTCGCGGCCATCTCCGCGATGGACCCCGCCGATGTCGCGGCGAAGCTCGCCACCGGACCCGTCTCGATAGACGTGGACGGGACGCCCGTCGACGTCGGTGCGGAGTTCTTCGAGCTCGAGAAGCGCCTGATGCTCGACGGAAGGGCCGTCGAGACCCTTCAGATCGGGAACATCCTCGTCCTCATCGAGCAGTGAAACCGGAGGTCGGCGGGAGCCGGCCTCCATCAACCTTCAACAATCACATAGTCCCTATAGACGGTCACGGGTCCGAGAGGCGCCCGTTGTCGTCCCATTCGCCGTACATCCTTCCGTCCCGGGTGTTGTCGACCAGTTTCCGGAGCCTGCGACGGAAGACCTCCGGCTGACCCCTGGTGACCTGTATCGTGTCCACACGTACGCGCTGATAGAGCGGCGGGAAGGATACGAACATCTCCCAGACGTCCCTGTCCGCCTGCAACGCGCTCAGGACGTCATCGTCGATCACGAAGCCGGAAGGGGACATGTCCGGCAGGACGGCGCGTCCGGCATCGGTCATCCTCCCCAGCCTCTCCATCCTCCGACAGCGCTCCTTGTTGAGCTCCGACCATCTGCCGCCCTTCCTGCGGGGGGCCAGCCTCTGGGCGGTCACTCCGCTGTCCAGTCTCTTGACGGTGCTGTCTATCCATCCGAAGCACATGGCCTCCTCCACCGCATCCACATACCAGAACGTGCCGTCATCCCTGGGCCTGCCGCGCTTCACGACCACCCAGCACTCCCTCTCGACGGGATGGTTCCTCTCCAGCCACTGCCGCAGCTCGTCGCGGTTCGCGACATCCAGGAGATTGACGGGTTCCATGTACGTGTCCCGAAGGGATCACTCGTGGAAGAAGCACTTGGTCTGGTACTCCGGCTCGCTGGATGCGTACATGCCCAGCTTCTTGTACAGCCCCTCGTCGACCTGCGATATGACAACCGAGGAATGGACGTCGCATCCCTTCAGCTCGGGAAGGACGGCGAACGCCCTCTCGGCCTCGGGATGCGTGTTGGCGACGATCGACAGTGCGACGAGCATCTCGTCGATATGGAGACGGGGATTCCTGTTCCCCAGATAGTCGACCTTTAGCCTCTGCATAGAACGGATCGCGTCCGGAGAGATCAGGAACACCTCATCATCCGTACCGGAGAGGATCTTCAGAGCGTTGAGGATCATCGCAGACGATGCCGTCAGCAGAGGCGATGCCTTGCCGGTGACGATCCTGCCGTCCGGGAGCTCGGCTGCGACCAGAGGACGCTCCGACTCCGCCATGAACTCCCTCACGGTCCTCACGGCCGGACGGAACTCCGGCGTGATCCCCGCCCTCTTCATCAGGATCTCCGACCTGAACACAGAGTCCTCGTCGGCCCTTCCCTCGCGGCGGTCCCTGAGGACGTTGAAGTAACGTCTGATGATCTCGTAATCGGCTGCCCGACGGACCGCTCCATCGTCCGTGATGCAGTTGCCCGCCATGTTCACGCCCATGTCCGTGGGCGACCTGTACGGGGACTCGCCGGATATCTCGCTGAGGATGGCATTCAGGACCGGGAATATCTCGACATCGCGGTTGTAGTTCACGGTGGTCTTCCCGTATGCCTCAAGATGGAACGGGTCGATCATGTTGCTGTCGCTGAGGTCGGACGTCGCCGCCTCGTACGCGATGTTCACAGGATGGTTCAGAGAGAGGTTCCAGACGGGGAACGTCTCGAACTTGGCATACCCGGCACTGACCCCCCTCCTGTGCTCATGGTAGAGCTGCGAGAGGCAGACCGCCATCTTCCCGCTGCCGGGGCCCGGAGCCGTGACGACGACCAGCGGCTTGGTGGTCTCGACATACTCGTTCTTGCCGTACCCCTCATCGGACACGATCAGCTGGATGTTCGACGGATATCCGGCAATCGGATAGTGACGGTAGACCTTCAGACCCAATGCCTCCGCCTTCCTCTGGAACGCATCCGCCTGGGACTGGCCGGTATATTGGGTTATCACCACGCCGCACACTGGGATCCCCCTGTCCAGGAACGAGTCTATCAGCCTGAGGACCTCCGAATCGTATCCGACACCGATGTCCTTGCGGACCTTGTTCTTCACTATGTCCTCGGCATTGATCACCACTATGGCCTCGGCATCCCCTCCAAGGGACGTCAGCATCTGGATCTTACTGTCTGGATGGAATCCGGGAAGCACACGCGAGGCGTGATAGTCATCGAAAAGCTTTCCGCCGAATTCAAGGTACAGCTTTCCTCCGGAGCGCGAGATGCGCTCGCGGATGTGCTCGGACTGCGTCCTGAGGTATCTGTCGTTGTCGAATCCGGGGATGGGCATAACGCCTTCAGAGAAGAAATGGATAAAGATTTTTCGACAAATGCGAAAACATCTGCACATGCTGCACAACTGAAGGATGACGGGTCACATCGCGTATCATAGCTTGACAGAAATAACTTTAAATGTTGTTTTAAAACAACAAAAACAGCTTTTTTTACTGCAACATAAATATATTCGATATGTATATTCACAATACATGCTAAGACGCAAGGCCTTGGACCGCCTGATGAAATGGAAGGAAAGGCCTTCGCACAAGAGCCTCCTGATCAAGGGACAGAGACAGGTCGGCAAGACGTTCATCCTCAAGGAATTCGCAAAGACGTACGAGACCTCTGCTTACATAGACCTCTCGAACAATGCTGACATGAGAGCCGCGTTCGACGGGGACATCGATGTCGATGACATAGTGACGAGTATCGAAATCTCGAATCCGGGTCTTGAATTGAGGCCGGGAAACTGTCTGATAATTCTTGACGAGATCCAATCCTGCCCGCGTGCAAGAACATCCCTCAAAACATTCACAATCGATGGGAGATACGATGTCATAGCTTCGGGATCCCTGCTCGATGTACGCATGGGGTCGACCTCCGACACATCCCTGATCCCCGTCGGATACGAGGAGCACATGAGGATGTACGGTCTTGATTTCGAGGAGTTTCTATGGGGGAAAGGGTACAGCGAAAAGACTGTGGATTCGGTAAAGAAAAGCATAAGGGACCGTACAGAGCTGAAACCCGTCGTCCTGAAGGCAATGGAAGAGGCATTCAGAGACTTCATGACAATCGGCGGGATGCCAGAGGCCGTACAGCAGTATGTCGACAATGAAGGCATCGTCGAAATCCAAAGGACCCTGGACAACATCCTGTTGTCCAGCAAGGACGACATGACGAAGTTCAGCCCGGAGAATGAGACGCTCAGGATAATACGTTGCTACGACTCGATCCCCAATCAACTCTCCGAGACCAACAAGAGATTCATGTACTCCCGCATTGACGGAACAGGATCCAGGACGGGTTCGAGACAATACATGGAGGCGCTCCTTTGGATAGAAGGGGCGGGTATCGGCAATTTCTGCTACCAAATGACCGATCTCAATGCCCCCGCATCGAAGTCCACCAACATGGACCAGTTCAAGGTCTACATGTCCGACACCGGCCTACTGATTAGAAAATCTGATGGAAACACGAACACCATACTATCGGCAATCCGTAACAGGGACGAAGGATTCAATCAAGGTGCGGTAATGGAAAATGAGATCGCCGAATGTCTCATGAAATCCGGATACAAACCACACTACTACATCAAAAGGAACGGGAAGGACATGATGGAGCTTGATTTCGTCATCGACCTTGGATCCGAACTGACTGCGATAGAGGTGAAATCCGGAAAGGACAGGTTCGCCCCATCCTTGAAAAAGACCCTCAAGATGGATTGTAAGATCGATAGGAGGATCGTCTTCGAGAATGCGAACATCGGAGTGGATGATGATGGCATAGAACACTATCCTCTGTTTGTCGCATCGTTCATGGACCTGTTGAGGACTGATAGCGAGCTGTCCATAGACAACGACCCCGTCGTGGATCTGGATTGACACGTATCATGATTGTCAGGATCCGAGAGGTGGAATGGTGGTCATGCCCAACATCGACCGGGATCCTAGTTCCTAGATGACAATGAAACGGGAAAACCACGATTCATCGTAATGATCCGTCGGAAGAACTACGATGACATATCCCGAAGTAATGCATCAAAAATCGACGAACTGAGTTACCAGCAGGTTGGTAATCTCTGAAAGACAGGGGACATTCCCGATGACCCTCCTGTCATCCCCGATAACATCATGGACGATGCGACATCCGTGAGGCACGGAAAACATCCGCACGACCGATGACAGGGTCGAACATTACTGCGACCACGTTCATCGACCCCGTTGAGAAGAAACGGAACGGACCGGAGCCCCCGAGGCCGTCAAATGGGTCAGAAGGTATGAGGGACCCCGAAGGGCCCCTCCGTAATGTTTTTGGATCAGTTCTTCGCGATCGCCGCGTCCACGTAGCCCTTCCAGACGGCCTCGAGGTCGGGCCTCTGGATGGTCTCCATGATGTACTCGGCGAACTCGTCACCGGTGGCGCCGGTGTCCCTTCCGGTCATGACCAGCTTCTTCTCGAACTGGACGCACACGTCGAGGGCCATCTCGAGCTGCTTGCTCTTCTCGACCTCTCCGATGTGGTTCATCATGAGCGCGACGGCCTTGATCATGCTGCAGGGGTCCGCGTACTGTGCGCGACCCTCGGTGACCATCCTGGGGGCGGAACCGTGGATCGCCTCGAACATCGCGTACCTCTTCCCGATGTTGGCGGAACCGGCGGTCCCGACGCCTCCCTGGATCTGGGCGGCCTCGTCAGTGATGATGTCACCGTAGAGGTTGGGGAGGACGAACACCTTGAAGTCGCTCCTCCTGGCGGGATCGATCAGCTTGGCGGTGGTGATGTCCACGAACCAGACATCGTGCTTGACACCGGGGTAGTCCTTGGCGATCTTGTCGGCGAGGTCCACGAAGAGACCGTCGGTGGTCTTGATGATATTGGCCTTGACGATGATCGACACGTAGTTGGTGCCGGCCTTCTTCGCGTGCTCGAACCCAGCGCGTATGATCCTCTCGGTCCCCTGGACGGTCGCGACGCAGAAGTCCATGGCGAGGTCGTCGGAGATGAAGAACCCATCGGACCCGAGGGCGTAGGACCCCTCGGTGTTCTCCCTGTAGAACGTCCAGTCGATCCCGAGCTCGGGAACGGAGACGGGCCTGACGTTGGCGAAGAGGTCGAGCTCCTTCCTCATCGCGACGTTGGCGGACTCGATGTTGGGCCAGGGGTCCCCCTTCGCAGGTGTCGTGGTGGGTCCCTTGAGGATGACATGGCACTTCTTGAGCTCCGCGAGCGTGTCGTCGGGGATGGCCTTCATGACCTCCACGCGGTGCTCGATCGTGAGTCCGTCGATCTGCCTGATCTCGACCTTTCCGGCCTTGATCTTGTCAGCGAGCAGGAACTCCATGACCTTCTGTGCGGATGCGCATATGTAAGGTCCTATCCCGTCACCGCCGCATACACCGATGATGAGCTTGTCCAGCTTGGAATAGTCGATCCAGTCTCCCTCGTTCTTGAGGACCTCGACCCTCTCGAGCTGTCTTCTGAGAAGGGCGCCGAATTTCTCCTGCGCCACCTGAATGGCTTTCTCGTCGACCATTTGTATCGCTCAGCGGGATGTACCCGTACTATTAAAACGCGCATATCCGCGACACGTGAGCGGGTCCCTGTCAGGACGCGTACCGCAACGTGTCAGAGGAACATCGCCATGTAGACGGGGATGTATACCAGGTCCCCGTCCACGCGCAGGTCCTTCGTGTGTACCACATACATCTGGTCGATCCATTCATCGTACTTGTCGGCATACCGGTCCAACGATGCATGCTTCGTCGATTGACCCGATTTTACCTCTATCGGCATCACGCGCTTCGAATCGGCTATGAGGAAGTCCACCTCATACGACCTCCTGTCGGTCTGATCGACAAACCGGCCGAACCAGAGATGATGACCTGATGCTACCAGGGCCTGAGCGACCGCGTTCTCCAGAAACATGCCCTTGTTTATGCCCAGCCTACCGCTCACCAACGCCTTGTAGATGTCACTGCGGTCTCCCGAATTGGACATGAACGTCGAAGTTATCAACAGTCCCGTGTCCGCCATGTATAGCTTGAACATGGACTCGTCGACGCTCAGAGCCATCGCGGGACTCGGGTCGGATATCCTGAAACATCCGTTGACCATCTTAGAGTCCATCAGCCAATTGACGGCCTTGATGTACTCGCGTGTGCGGCTGTCCTTCCTGATCGCCGAAGGCGTGAATCTCTTCTCATGCCTGGACAGCATCGCGGGGAGCCTTGTAAGAATCTGTCTGGTCTTGGGCCCGAGACTGGCGCCGCTCTTCTCCGTATCATCCAGATATAGGTTCAGGATCCTGGTCTTGGACTCCTCCACCCTATCGAAATTGTTGGTCTCTATGAATTCGGACACTGCCTGGGGCATCCCTCCGACCAGCATGTACTCCGTGAACTTCCTCATCACGGTATCATGGACCTCGTTCAGAGGGGTCCTGTCATCGAACGACCTCCGGAGCAGTTTGGAAGTGACCATGTCCCCTGTTGCCCACAGGAACTCCTCGAAATCCATCGGATTCATCTGTATGCGGTCCTCCTCCGAGGGTATGAGTATCTCCCTGGATGTCCCGCGTATCGAGACGAGCGAACCCGTCTCGATGTAATAGTAGCGGCCATCCTTCACGAGATGCTTGATCATCTGTCTGGCAAATGGGAAGAATTGGATCTCGTCGAACACTATGACGCTCCTCTGCTCGAACAGTTCGACCCCGAATTCCAACTGAAGATATAGGAAGAGCGAGTCCAGGTCGTTGCTGTACCTGTGGAACAACCCTGTGACATCCTTGGAGGCTATGGAGAAGTCTATCAGCAGATAGCTGTCGAATTCGTTCCTGGCGAACTCTTCGACAACAGTGGTCTTGCCAACACGGCGAGGACCCTCTATGAGGAGTCCGGTCGAACCTTTGCCGGCCTTCCATTCCATGATCCTGTCGTAGACCTTCCTCCTGAACATAGTTCATGTGAAAGTCTTACGGACTAATAAAACAATCATGTCTGGATGCACGTATTCCGAACTTGTTTCATGGAAAATATACACGTAGCGACAACTTCCGAAACATGAGATATACACGTAGCGACGACTTTCGAGCATCGCCCGTGTCAGACGCGGTCCTTCATCTTGACCTTCTCGGGCGCACGGATCGCATGGACGCCGACCGGGCCGAGACGCCTGCGCTCCGCATCCCTAAGAACCTTCTCGACATACTCCGATGAGACCTCCACGAAGGATGTGCGCTTCCCAAGCCCGATACGTCCGATGGCCTCCCTCGGGACACCGACCTTGTTCGTCAGGAACTCGGTGATGTCGTTGCGGGACACCCCGTCGGACTTCCCGGCGTTGAGGGATATCTGCTCGTACACGCCCTCCGCGCGCTGGGGCTGGACAGGCCTGCCCTTCGCCTTGGCGGCACGCTCCGCATCCCTGGCATCGCGCGCCTCCTGGATCATGCGGACCTTCCCCTCGTGATATTCCTTCACCTCAGGACTGGAGAAGTCCATCCCTGCGATCTTCTTCGGGTTGATCTTTGCGATCCTCACACCCGTGTAATCCTCGTACATCTGGACCCTGCGGTCCTCCCTGGGGGTGACGAAGGACACCGCGAACCCTCTCTTCCCGGCCCTTCCCGCCCTCCCTATGCGGTGGGTGTAGGTCTCCGGATCTGTAGGGGTGTCGTAATTGACGACGCACTCTATGTTGTCGATGTCCAGGCCCCTAGCGGCCACATCCGTGGCCACCAGTATCGCCATCCTGTCGTTCCTGTATGCGCGGATGGTCTTCTCCCTGCGGCTCTGCGGCATGTCCCCATGGATGGACCCCACGCGGAGACCGTCCTCTGACATCCTCGATGCGAGGTCGTCCACCATCTTCTTCGTGGCGCAGAACACCAGCGTCTTCGGGTCGTTCTTGGAGACGATGTGGCGGAGGACCTCGTACTTGCGGTTCCTCTCCACGATCACATAGCTCTGCTCCACCAGGTCGGAGGCGGGGCACTCAGGGGATATCGAGACCTCCTCAGGAGAGTCCATCCACCCCTCCGCGACCTCGCGGACCTCGTCCGAGAACGTGGCGGAGAACATCAGTGTCTGACGCTCGGACGGGAGCATGCCCACGATCGTGCGCACCTCCTCGGTGAACCCCATGTCCAACATGCGGTCCGCCTCGTCGATGACCAGCTCGGTTATCCCGGAAAGGTCCAGGACCTCCCTCTCGCACATGTCGATGACCCTGCCGGGCGTCCCGACCACTATGTCGCATCCTGCCGAGAGCCTCCTCATCTGATCGGAATACGGAGCCCCGCCGTAGATCGCGACGACCCTGTGACGGGTCTCCTTCGAAAGGGCGTACATCTCATGGGAGACCTGGTCCGCCAGCTCCCTCGTGGGGGACAGCACCAGGACCGTCGGGACCCCTGGTCCGGGACGGGTCCTCGCCAGGACGGTGAACGCGAACGCGCCGGTCTTCCCGGTGCCGGTCTGAGCCTGTGCCAGGACATCCCTGCCCGTGATGCCCACGGGGATGGCCGCGGCCTGGATGGGGGTCGGTTCCGTCCATCCCATCCTCGCAGCCGCTTCGCAGAGATTCTTGCCTATACCGAGTTCGCTGAATGAAGTCATGATAAATCGCCTCACGGAAAATGTCAGTGGGCGACAGCTTCCAGCTCTGAATTGCCTCCTGTATAAAAAGTATGGAGTCCGGGCCGCGATTGCCGATAGGAATGACTAATAATAAATTACTTTCAATATTGAAAATAGTTGAAATAACTTTCAAATTTGAAAGTAAATTAAATAACTTCATTTTGTGAAAGTAATTTTATCTATATTGAAATCCTTGAACAATCCATGGCATTCATAGGCAGAGATCGCGAGTTGGAGAGTCTGAACGACCTGTACTCCAGACGGGGAGCCACCACCTGTGCGATCTATGGAAGAAGGCGTATCGGAAAGACCAGCCTTCTGACAGAATTCTGCAAAAACAAGAGATCTCTCTACCTCACAGCATTGGGTGTGACACAGGAGACCACGATGGATGATTTCGGCTTCGATCTCAAAGCCTTCTTCAATGATGATATCGAACTGCCGAAAAATCCCCATGAACTGGTTGAACTGCTCTCAACCATTGATGGTAATGAGAAGACAGTAGTGGTTCTGGATGAATTTCCCAATCTCGTCAAGGTGTTCCCTGAGACGTCTGCAGTGTTCCAGAAGTACATCGATCACAGGATGAAGCAACAGAACATCATGCTCGTGATCTGCGGTTCGTCGATGTCCTCCATGGGACATGAGTTGAATGATGTGAGAATGCCGTTGTTCCACAGATTCCCATTACAGATGAAACTACAGCCTCTCCCTTACAGGGAGGCCCGCAGGATGAGCCCTGGTCTGAGCGAGGAGGACAGGATCAGAATTTATTGCATAGCATCCGGCATCCCGCTGTACCATGAGATGTTCGGTTCGATGACCCCCAAGGATGGCATCGAGAAGATGTTCCTCGGAAAGACCTCCTGGATGGTTCTGGAAGCGGACAACGTGGTCTCGATGGAGCTCAATCCTCCGGAAGTGTACTCGTCCATCCTCACATCCATTCGCAGAGGTGCCTCGCTGGAATCGATCGTAAACTCCGCCGGCATCAGCGAGAGTAGTTGCTGGAGAGCCCTCAACAACCTGATCACTCTGGGATTCGTCGAGAAGGACGTGTGCTTCGGGAAGAAGAGGAAGACGCTGTACAAGATCGGGGAGGGATTCATCGGATTCAGGTACGATGTGCTGATCAGGAACGAGAACCGCATCGCGATGATGGATGCCGACCGGGCCTATGACGACATCAAGACGCAGATAGACTCGTTCTACGGCCATCGGTTCGAGAGCATCTGCAAGGAGTACGTCGCATCGACGGAGAACTGCCGGAGCATCGGCTCCTGGTGGGGTGCCGTTCCCGTCACCACGGACGGCCGGATCATGAAGGACGAGAAGGGCAAGGTCGTGACGGAGGATGCGGATATCGACATAGTCGCGATCACCACCGAGAACGGTCTCGACCGCATCCTGCTCGGGGAGTGCAAGTTCACGAACAAGCTGACCGGGATAAGGGAGCTTGAGAGGCTCATCCAGCGCGGGGAGGTCATCCGCGAATGGCCCTCCAATCGCAGGTACATCATGTTCTCCCGCTCGGGATTCACGGATTCCCTGAGGGACTACCTGGAGGAGCATGGGGATATTGATGTCAAGCTGGTCTCGATGGACGATATTAAAGAATGGGCGGAATCGTCGGAATGAGAGGATCCTCATCTCAGCGAGTCCAGGCTCCCGTACACAACCCTACACACGGCGAGGACGTCCCCCAGTGGGCACTCCGGCTCACCTCTGAGCTCCCTGACCTCTGTCGGGGTGTACACGAGAAGGTCGAGATCCCTGCCCGGTTTCCCCATCGCATCCCTGACCTCGGCATTCCTGCGGGCCCTCGAGGTTATGGACGATTCCATTATCACGAGGATGGCGGTCTCGCCTGCGTATGTGGCGACAGCGATCGGCAGACATCTCTTGACGATGTTCGACACCGCACGGTCGAGGTTCCGGGACGACATGATGCTCCCAATCACTCGGAAGTATATCGTACTGCCGAAACCCCAAGCTTAAGACTGCGATCGCAATGTCGTCCCCGGATGCCCTCTGAAGATTCGAAGAAAGAAACCGCCGAGCCCGGCGGCAAGAAAGTGTCCATCGCGCACAAGATGGCCACGAAGCAGCAGGAGATCTCCGTGACGGAGTTCTTCGAGAAGAACAAACAGATCCTGGGGTTCGATTCACGCTCCAAGTCCCTGCTCATGGGCATCAAGGAAGCGGTCGACAACTCGCTGGACGCGTGCGAGGAGGCAGGTATCCTCCCTGACGTATCCGTGAGGATCGACAGGCTCAACGACGAGGACTACAGGATCCTGATCGAGGACAACGGGCCCGGTATCGTCCACAAGATGATGCCCAACGTCTTCGGACGCCTCCTCTACGGCTCCAGGTTCCATGCCCTCAGACAATCCAGGGGACAGCAGGGTATCGGTATCTCCGCTACCATCATGTACGGCAACATCACCACGGGGAAGCCCGCGCACGTGATATCCAAGATCGAGGGCGAGGACGAGGTCGCGTGGCAGATGGACATCGTCATCGACACGAAGACCAACCGCCCCATCGTCACCAACGACAAGGCGTTCGAATGGGAGGGACACGCCCACGGTACGAGCATCGAGTACACGATCAAGGGCAGGTACATCACCGGCAAACAGTCGGTCTACGAGTACCTGAGGGACACCGCCATCGTGAACCCACATGCGCAGATATCCTTCCGCGACCCCGAGGGCAAGGGCTTCGTCTTCGAGAGGGCGACCGACATCATGCCCCCGAAGCCGAAGGAGATCAAACCCCATCCAGAGGGCATGGAGATAGGTGACCTCCTGAAATATGCCGGGAACACGTCCCAGAAGACGCTCAAGGCGTTCCTCAAGAACGACTTCTCCAGGATCACCGACAGGATCGCGACGGAGATCTGCGATAAATCGGGGATCAAGGCCGAGAAGAATCCCAACAAGATCGACCGCGACGACGCGGTCGCCATACTGAAGGCGATAAAGGAGGTCAAGATCATGGCCCCTCCGACGGACTGCCTGTCGCCGATCGGGGACACGCTGATCAAGAAGGGTCTGATGCACGTCCTGGAGGGGATGCGCCCGGACTACTACGCCACCCCTGTCACCCGCTCGCCGAAGGCCGTCAACGGCAACCCGTTCGTCGTGGAGGCCGGCATCGTGTACGGAGGGGACATCCCGTCCGACGGACAAGTCCAGATCCTGAGGTTCGCGAACCGCGTCCCGCTGCTCTACCAGCAGGGCGCATGCGCCATAACCAAGGCCATATCCGAGCTCGACTGGAGAAGGTACGGACTGGAACAGAGGGGCGGGAAGGGCATCCCGTACGGACCGGCCATAATCCTGGTCCACGTGGCGTCCACGAAGGTCCCGTTCACGTCCGAGGGGAAGGAGGCGGTAGCGTCCCTTCCCGAGCTCCAGTCCGAGATCGGGCTGGCCCTCAGGCTGTGTGCCAGGAACCTCAAGAGCCATCTGAACAAGATGGAGAGGAAGAAGAAGACCCATGCCAAGTTCGAGATCGTACAGGAGATCCTGCCGGACATGGCGAAGAAGGCGGCCGAGCATCTCGGCAAGCCCGTCCCCAACCTCGACAGGACCATCACGAAGATCATGAACGTGGTCTGGGTGGAGCCCACCGTGAAGAAGGTGGACAAGAAGACCCGTGCGATAACGTACACGGTGTACAACTACACCAACCAGCAGAGGACGTTCATGGTCCATGCCCAGCTCCCGAAGGAGGCCGTGAACCTCACGCTTTTCGGGCACGAGTACTTCAAGGACATGAACGAGGAGGGGAAGGCTAACTGGACCATCTCGGACCTCCCCCCGTCCGAGCGCGCGACGATAACGTTCGAACTCGTCGGAGAGCTCGCGGACACGTTCGATGCCGATGACGTGTACTTCTCCGGGCTCAATCCGGCCATGGTCATGGGCGCGGACCAGCTCCCGGGCGACTGGGGGATAAAGGGTATGGAGATCGTGGAGACGGACGACTACGTCGAGGACGTCGACGAGGAAGAGAAGGAGGAGGTTGAGGATCTTGGCGAGGACTGACAGACAGAAGGAGGCCATGGAGAGCCTCACGGGGCTGGTCAGCCAGCTCTACGACCAGCTGGACGAGGGGGAGATCCCCGCGATGCAGCTCCCCCTCAGGTCGAAGAGGAACATCGAGTTCGACCCCAGGCACAACGTCTGGAAGTACGGGGACCTCAAGACGTCGCGTACGGCGAAGACCGTGAACGGTGCGACCATGATGCTCCGCACGGTCTACACGGCGGACTTCATCAACGAGATGATACGCGACTCCAAATCGTCCACACTGAGGGAGATGTACTACATATCGGAGGGTTGGCGCAACGCCAAGTTCCACTCCCAGGACGAGAGCAACCTCCTGGCGGAGGACCTCGAGACCATAACCAGCTGCATGCGCGAGGACTTCAAGCTGAGGCCGGAGGAGTCCGGGGCCCACATCTACGGCGACATCAACTTCACCACCCAGACCAAGAAGGGCATGAAGAAGATGAACTGCATCGACGATGTCTCCGAAGCAGGGTTCGCGGTGCCGTACAAGGTGGAGGACGACACGTTCCAGATCGACCCCGGGAACACGAAGTTCGTGATGGCCATCGAGACAGGAGGAATGTACGCCAGGCTGATCGAGAACGGGTTCCCCGAGAAGTTCGGATGCACCCTGGTGCACCTGTCCGGACAGCCCGCAAGGTCGACCAGGCGTCTGATCAAGAGGATGAACGAGGAGTACAACATCCCCGTGGTCGTGTTCACGGACGGCGACCCGTGGTCGTTCAGGATCTACGCGTCGGTGGCATACGGTGCGATCAAGACCGCGCACATATCGGAGTACCTTGCCACCCCCACCGCACAGTTCGTCGGGATCACGGCATCGGACATCCTGAACTACGAGCTTCCCACTGACAAGCTCAACGACAAGGACATCGGTGCCCTCCATGCGGAGCTCACGGACCCCAGGTTCACAGACGAGTTCTGGGTCACGGAGATCCAGGCGATGCTCCAGATGGGAAAGAAGGCTGAACAGCAGGCCCTGGCCAAATACGGGCTCGACTTCGTCACGGACAGCTACCTTCCCGAGAAGCTCACGAACATGGGCATCCTTTGAAACCGCGGGCGAAGGCCCGCATTCCCTTCTCCATGAACGGCCCGCCACGGACCTTACTCAGTCCGCGATCGGACATCGGTGCCCATCGATGAACAGCCGAACTGCGTAGTGAAAACTCGGCAAAGTGACGAATTATTTTCAGCCAAAGTGCGTAGTGAATTTTCGGCAAAGTGTTGATTTTATATTTTGAATATATATGCATTCATAAAGAGAGTAGTTGAATGGACTCGGGCATCACGACATCGTACAGGCCCAGAATAATAGATGATCAGATCGAGCACATGCTCTCGAAGATTGGTGCGATCCACCTCAAGGGCCCCAAGTGGTGTGGGAAGACCACCACTGCAGAACGCCATTCGAAAAGCGCACTTCGTCTCCAGAATCCACTTGATCCGAGAAACTACGAGGAGATCGCCAAGATCAACCTGAAATTGCTTCTAGAAGGGGAAACGCCCCGTCTAATAGACGAATGGCAGACGATACCGGAGATATGGAACGGCGTAAGGGCGATGGTAGACCTGAGAAAGGTCTACGGGCAATACATCCTTACAGGATCGTCCAGTCCCATCTACATGCCTGCCGAGAAGAACCATTCAGGAGCAGGTAGGATCGCGACCCTAAACATGCGGACGATGAGCCTGTTCGAATCGGGTGATTCGAGTGGGGCCGTGTCCATGAGATCCCTGTTCGATCCGGACACGGTTCTCGAAAGCGAATCCCGGCTTGAGATCGAGGACATCGCACGGCTCATAGTACGCGGCGGATGGCCGTCGAGCATCGTCAACAACATAGAGGATGGAGAGACCGTAGGCTGGTATTGCGATGCCATCCTAAACTCGGAGATAACCATCGACGGAAAGAGGAGGAATCGCGAGAAGATGGAACGGCTTCTAAGGTCGCTATCGCGCAACATCTCTACAGGAGCGAACAACACCACCATTCTGAGAGATATGACTGGTGACGATGAACTTCCAATCGGAGATGCATCCGATGAGGATGCATGGATCGACGAGAATACCGCAAGGGCTCCGATGAACCGCGACACTCTGCGCGATTACATCAGCATCCTGAAAAGCATCTGTCTTATCGAAGACTCCCCCGCATGGATGCCGAAACTCAGATCTGAGACCTGCATCCGTACATCGGACACGAGATATCTGACAGATCCATCCATAGGCGCATATTTCCTGGGGACATCGGCAGATGATCTCCTGTACGACCCCGAGACGATGGGATTGCTCTTCGAGAACATGGTCGTCAGGGATCTCCGCGTGTATGCGGAATCCATCGGAGGGACGGTGAAACATTACAGGGACAAGAGCGGCCTGGAAGTGGACTCGATAGTGCATTTGAACAATGGACAGTGGGGCGCGATCGAGATAAAGCTTAGCTCGCGTAATGCCAAATCCGGAGTGAAGAACCTGCTTCGCCTGAAGGAACGCGTGGATGCGGAAGAGAGGAACAAACTGTCCTTCCTGGCCGTGATCACCGGAGACGGCTATGCGTACACGGACGTGTCGAACGGTCAGAGGATCCACATGATCCCCATAGGATGTCTGAGGAACTGAGGCGTCCGCGACACTTTTTATCCATCCCCTCATTCTGGACATCATGAGCGGGACCCTCTATTTCGAATGCATCTCCGGGATCAGCGGAGACATGGCTGTGGCGGCGATGCTTGACCTGGGAGCGGACGAAGGGAAGCTCATGAAGGTCCTTGACAGCCTCGACGTCCACGGATTCTCGGTGAGGATCACGGACAAGGAGAAATCGGGAATCCTAGCGAAGGACTTCGACGTGGTGCTGGAACATGACAACCACGACCATGACCATGAATACCTGTACGGCGACGTGTGCCATCACGAGGGACACCACGGCCATGGGCACAGAGGATACGTCGAGATCGCGGGGATCATCTCCGATGCGGACATGTCCGAGAACGCCAGGGAGATCGCACTGAGGATCCTGAGGATCCTGGGGGAGGCGGAGTCCGAGGCGCACGGGGTGCCTCTTGAGGAGGTCCACTTCCACGAGGTGGGAGCGGTGGACTCGATAGTGGACATCGTCTCCCTTGCCGTATGCATAGACGACCTGCATCCCGACGAGGTCTGCTTCTCGGAGCTCTACGACGGGACGGGCACGGTCAGGTGCCAACACGGCGTTATACCCGTCCCCGTCCCCGCAGTCGTCAACATCGTCAAACGCTCCGGGATCGCACTGAGGATCACCGATTCCAAGGGCGAATACGTCACGCCCACCGGAGCTGCCTTCGCAGCATCGGTCCGCACCTGCGACAGGCCCGGATCGTTCCTCGTCGAGAAGGTGGGACTGGGTGCGGGGAAGCGCGAATCCGAGAGGACCGGCATACTCAGGGCGATGCTCATCCGTCCGAAGGACTGTGCGGACAGCGTGGTCAAGCTGGAATGCAATGTGGACGACAGCACCGGCGAGGAGCTCGGGTTCACGATGGAGAGGCTCTTCGCCGCCGGAGCGAGGGAAGTGAACTACACGCCCGTGTTCATGAAAAAGAACCGCCCGGGATGGCTGCTCACGGTCATCTGTCGCGAGGATGACAGACGCGCACTCGAGGACATAATATTCCGCGAGACGACGACCATCGGGATCCGCAGGACCTGTATGGAACGCACCGTCATGGACAGGACGACCGTGACGGTCGCCACCGAATACGGGGAGGTGTCCGTCAAGGTATGCTCCTCCGAGGGCCTTAAGAGGTTCTACCCCGAATACGAGGACGTCGCCAGGATATGCAGGGAGCGCGGAGTGCCGTTCAGAGAGGTCTATGACGCCGCGGCCAGAGGATGCAGGCGAGGATCATCGGGCCATCTCGTACTCTGACAGACAGAACTTGTAGAATCCCAGCACATCCGACGGGGACCTTCCCTTGCAGAATATCGCGGGATTCGTGCTGTAGGCCTCCCAGCCCATGCCGCATGAGCGCACCGTGACCTCGACGGGCTCGGAGAGCCTCATGTCCCATCCGTCGACCTCGCAGCCCTCGATCGATTCGGTCCAGCGAAGGCCGAGGGCCTCCTTCATCCTTTCCATGACAGCAATGTTGTTGTCGGCATCCCTTTGGAACATAACCCGGACTCAGCACGGGCCTATATGAAGCAGGCTCGAGGAATGTCAGGAACCGGGAATGGGAAAATACATCATTCGAACGAATGGAAAAGGGGAGCTGGTCCCCGGTTTGGGATCAGTTCCCGTATATGAGGTACGAACCGATCAGAATGACCGCGATGATCACGGCCGCGACGGCCATGAGCTTGACGTTTCCGGGCTTCATGACGGGCGGAATGCATCCACTAATTTATTTATGTCCCATCCAGGCAGGTCCCGCCCTCCCTCCGACATCCATTGCGGCTCCGATCCGAACATCATCCGTTCACATGGCAATAATACAAATATTATTATAGAAGTTCAGATAGTCATAGGCACAGCACCGCGGAAGCGGAGGTATGTAATATGGCAAAGAGACAGTTCAAGGCAGAGTCCAAACAGCTGCTCGACCTCATGATCAACTCGATCTACACCCATCGCGAGATATTTCTGAGAGAGATCATCAGCAACGCGTCGGACGCTATGGACAAGCTCCACTACATGGCGATGACCAGACCCGAGGATGTTGCGGTCTCCCGCGAGGATCTCAGGATTAAGGTGTCCGCAGACAAGGATGCTGGCACGATCACCGTCTCCGACAACGGCATCGGAATGGACAAGGACGACCTGGAGAAGAACCTCGGTGTTATAGCCCACAGCGGGTCCCTGGACTTCAAGAAGGAGATGGAGGACGGCAAGGACGTCGACATCATCGGACAGTTCGGTGTCGGATTCTACAGCGCATTCCTCGTCGCGGACGAGGTGACCGTAATAACCAGGAAGTACGGGTCGGAACAGGCGTACAGGTGGAGGTCCAAGGGTGCGGACGGATACACCATCGACGAGTGCGAGAAGGACTCGTGGGGGACCGAAGTCATCATGCATCTCCGCCCGGACGACGAGAACGAGAGGTACTCCGAATATCTCGAGCAGTACTCCCTCCAGAACCTGATCACCAAATATTCCGACTACGTCCGCTGGCCCATCCACATGGACGTCCAGAAGGACGACCTCGTGGAGACCGGCGAGGTCGACGAGAACGGGGAGCCCAAGAAGGAGTGGAAGACGACCATCGTCGACGAGGTGGTCAACAGCATGGTCCCCATCTGGCAGAAGTCCAGATCGGAGGCCACCGACGAGGAGTGCTTCAAATTCTACAAGGAGAAGTTCCGCGACTGGGAGGATCCCCTCTCGGTGATCCGTGTGAACGCGGAAGGGACGATAAGCTACAGGGCCATGCTGTTCATACCCAAGGTGGCCCCCTTCAACTTCTACAGCAGGGACTTCGAACCCGGACTGCAGCTGTACTCCTCAGGCGTCATGATCATGGAGAAGTGCAAGGACCTTCTCCCGGACTGCTTCAGGTTCGTCCGCGGGGTGGTCGATTCGCCGGACCTGTCCCTGAACATCTCCAGGGAGATGCTCCAGCACGACAGGCAGCTGGCGACCATCAGGGCGAACATCGAGAAGAAGGTGAAGGCCGAACTGGAGAGGATGCTCAAGGACGAGCGCGAGAAGTACCTCGAGTTCTTCAAGGCCTTCGGACTCCAGATGAAGTACGGGATGGTGGAGGCATACGGGTCCAAGGCCGACATGCTGAAGGACCTGGTCCTGTTCCACTCGATGAAGGATGACAAGCTCATCACCCTGCGCGAGTACAGGGATGCCATGCCCCCGGACCAGTCCAAGATCTACTTCGCCGCCGCCGAGAGCGTCGCGAGGGCGAAACAGCTGCCTCAGACCGAACAGGTGTCGTCCAAGGGGTTCGACATCCTGTGCCTCTCCGAGGAGGCCGACGAGTTCGCCCTGAAGACCTTGAGGGACTACGACGGGAAGGAGTTCTGCGACGTGTCCGGATCGGACCTGGACCTGGACACAGAGGACGAGAGGAAGGAGGCGGAGGAGAAGGCCGAGGCCGAGAAGGACGTCATATCGTTCATCAAGGACACCCTAGGGGACTCCGTTGCCGACGTCAAGCTCTCCAGGAAGCTGAAGACCCATGCAGTCTGCCTGAGTGCCGAGGGGGATGTCTCCCTGGAGATGGAGAAGTACTTCTCCGCGATCCCCGGAGAACAGAACAACATCAGGGCGAAGCGTGTGCTGGAGATCAATGCCGACCATCCCGCCTACGCCGCACTGAAGGAAGCCTACGAGAACGACAGGGAGAAGGCCGAGGACATGGCGAGGATCATGTACGACCAGGCCGCGCTGATCGCGGGGATGCCCATCGAGGACATCGTCGGCTACTCCGACAAGGTGTTCAAACTCTTCAAATGAGACGGGGGGGTCCACCCCTCCCCAAACATTCTATCGAGCCCCGTAGGCTCAGCTCGCCCTAACGCCGTGGAGCAGCTCGTCCATGATGTAGAGGACGCCGCGCAGACCGTACACGGGACGCGGTATGATGTCGTCGATCCCCATGGACGAGTATCCTATCGGTATCCCCACCCTGCACTCATCCGACAGCTGCATGGTCAGGGCGGCTATCCCCTCGCACAGCACCGCCCCGCAGGGCACGGGCTCCTTGTCCCACGATCCCCCGAACCCCACATCGGAAAGGAACCGCCTGAGGGCATCAGTCTCGTCAGCATCCGAACCGCGATCGGCCTTCACAGCGACAGGGGCCATGGCCAGATAGGAGTATAGCCACTCGGTCAACGGCCTTATCACGGATGCCGTCCCGGCGACCGAGAAGGTCAATCCCCTCAGCCGCAACGCGTTGTATCTCATGCCGGACAGCTTCTCGAAGATGTGTCCCCTGCATCTGTCGACGTTCGCCAGGGGGACCGCAGGATCCCTTCCCGTGAATTCCGCGACAGCCATTATCCATGCCTCGGTCGCATCCAGCCCCACGGGGGCACCGGCATCCGAACGGATCGCCGGGATCCCGAACCCCTCGTACCACTCCAGAAGCCCGGCACACATCTCCGGACAGACCACCACGTTGTACTCAGCATTCACCGACTCCGTCAGGTCCTCCACGGAGGATCCCGCGCCAGGGCACGATATGACCTCCAGACCCATGTCCGAGAGGTGCCTGCAGACCTCGTCGCGGGCCGCCTTCCAATCCTTGTCCATCAGAGACAGACCCAGGACGTTGACGGTCCCCCTCCGGACGCATCTGCGCTCGGGGCCCAGGAACTCCATCACCTTCCTCAGGGTGCCATCGAAGGAGACGGGGACCGGCACGGACGCCATGGACTCCTGGATGTGCATCGCGATCCCGCCGAGGTCGTTCTCGAGGATCGCCTTCCCGTGGTCGTCCCCGATCAGACCTGCGCCGGGGGAGTCCAGGACCACGATAAGGGATGGGGACGTCCTTCTCACCGTGCCGAGGCCCTCTCTCGACTTGTAGAACGCGCCGTTTATGAAATCGTACTCGTCCAGATAGGACGATGGGACCTGGGGGTATCCGTAGTAGTACGGCATGTAGGGATCCTCGACAGGCTCCTTGGGAAAGACAGCCGATGAGACCACCATGTGACGGACGCGGCATCCGCCGGGACCATGGAGGAAGACGACGGCATCCGATATCCCCTCGATGGCCATTATAGCCCCTGTCATCCCGTCCGGAAGTATCCTCCTCATGATCTGCCGCCCCCTCTCCATCCTTCCATCCCGGGCAGCCTCAGGGTGTTCTCCAGATACTCCACGTACTCCAACACCGGACGGTATCCCACCCCTATCCTGTTCATCTTCGCCATGACCGTGCCCTCCGGCACCTGCCTCACGATCCCCCCGATCATCAGGTCCGGACGAAGCTCCTCCAGATCCCTCATCAGGTCATCATCCGTGTAATCGTCGACATGGTCATGACGGGAGCTCTGGCGTCCTCCCGCCTTCCTCGCCGATGGGAAGAACCCGTATCTCAGGACCGACACGCCCATGTCCTCCAGCACATCGACCAGCCAGTCAAGGTTCGTCCCGATCCTCGAGACCACGATGGCCGTCCTCCCGCGCAACGTGTCGCGATGGGCGTCCAGGAATCCTCTGTACTCCGCTGTCGCCCTGGCGATCTCCCGCTCGGCATCCTCGGACCTTCCAGTCCAGGCTCCCATCTGGCGCATCCAGTCCAGATAGTCGTGCATGCCCACTGGCATGACGGCGGGGAACGGCAGCCTCCCGGTCCTCCGCGTGATCATCCCCATGAGCTCACGCGATGTCGGGGTGTCGTTCATCAGCACGTCCACCCCGGCACGACAGATCTCAGACGGCGGTCTGGGGGACCCCTCGTCGAGGAACATGCAGTTGACCCTCATCCCGAAGGCGCCCAGCATCCTGTCCAACTCCTTCCTGTGAGCGACCGACTGTACATCGAAGAATGACGAGGAGACGAGATTCACGAGACTCCCGTCCGGTTCGAGGCCTGTATCCACGGTCTCGACTATGGCTTCGGCCGCCATCATGAAACCGTCGTTGTATTCCCCTGTCATGTCCCCGTCCGCACGGACGAGGAATATCTCGACCGAAGGGTTCGATTCCATCACCGCATCCACTATGCTGAGACAGTCGTCCCCGATGATCCCCGACATGCATGTCGTCACAACCGCTATGCGCGAATAGCCTTCGGATATCGTCCTCTCCAGACAGGCCTTCAGATACAGGTTCCCGCCGAATATCGCGGACTCGTCGTCCATCATTGTGGAGCGCACGTTAATCCGGGGCGACCTCCTGAACACCCCGCGGGAGTACATCTCCAACATGGCCTTCGCGCGGGTGGTCTCCATGAGGTACGAACAGCTGACCGGCCCGTGGACGACCACGGCCGTGTCCTCCAACCTGAGGAACGCGGAGACCGCCCCGTATGCCGCGCATGACCCCATCACCCTCGTCCCCTCGATCGTCGTCCTGTGACAGCCGCCGCACCCGATTCGGGATACGGGGACGTCCCCGTACGGACGGATGGCCCTGCCCGCGGCGAGATCGGAGAGCTGGTCGTCATCCAGCGGGTGGGGGGAGGTCAGCTCCAGTCTGCCATCGCATGCGTCTACTATGCTGTCGGCGACCTTCCCGATCTCCCTGGCTATGACGCTCTCTGGAAAGAGCTCCACGACCGTATGTCCCAGGGATTCCGCCTCCGCGAACTGTCCGTCCCTCGGGACGACCGCCAATATCCTTGTCCCGGTGGCTTCGGCGAAGCTCTTCACGGCCTCATACTCGCCGTCGACACCTCTGGAGTTCAGAACTATCCCCAACATACGCGGCTTTCCAGTGTCGAAGTTGGAGAGTCCACGCATGATGTTGTTCGCGGCATACATGGCCATGAACTCGCCGGACGTGACCAGCACGACCGCATCGGCGTACTCGTTCCTCAAGGGGACCGCGAATCCCCCGCACACAACATCGCCGAGGACGTCATAGATCCGCACATCCACGTCGAGGTCGTCCGCCCCGAGCTTCCTCAATGTGTCGAACGTCGTCAGGATCCCGCGGCCAGCACATCCTATCCCCGGCTCAGGTCCGCCTGCCTCCGCGCACAGGACCCCTGCCGTGCCGGTGGCGATTATCCCATTCAGGTCCCTCTTGCCTATCGGGACCTCGCGGACATAGTCCAGCACCGTGCGCTGCGCCTTGCCATCCAGGAGAAGCCTCGTGGAGTCGTGCTTGGGGTCGCACCCGATCTGCATGACCTTCAGTCCCCTCCCGGCCAAGGCTACGGAGATGTTCGCCGACATCGTAGATTTGCCGATGCCGCCCTTACCGTATACCGCGACTTGGAACATGTCTCCCAGGAACACATTTCGATATATTAGTTGGTTGCTACATCCAACCAGCCATTGCATATACATTGTTCGCCCCGAGGTCCGACCGGGACATCGGGCGACCCATGATATGGACGGACATCTCATGCGACCATTGATGTATCCCTTCACACTTCACCGGACATCACCCGTCAGAGATGGCGGAAGGAGTGTCGGAAATGGGAATCAACATCGGTATCATGGAGATGGAAGCTCCAAGCGCCCCCTGCAAGGAGCTTCGCTCCGACATAGTAAAGGTCCACATGAAGGACGTCACTGGATTCGAGGATGCCGCCGTGTACGACGAGTTCGTCGAATACGACAAGGCGAAGGAAGCTATCTCCGACTGGGATGCATTCATCAAGAGGAACAGACTCAACGAAGATGCCGATGCGGTCTATCTCGAGAAGATCAAGAACAGTGCGGACATGGAGACACTGAGACCTCTGGCATCCCGTGTATGCACGGGCTGGGTCATCATGGACAAGGTCGATGACGGGATCAGGCAGAAGGCCATCGACGGTGCGGACGACATGGTCACCGGATGGGACCAGCTGGATTTCGACGAGATGAACGGGATGTGCGGGAACTGCCCTCTGTCCTGGGACAAGGGTCGCGGATGCATAGGCGCCTTCGGACCCGACAACAGCCTCCTGCCCGAGATCGCGGCGAGGCACGGATGCCCTATAGTGGCCTCGGTCCCGCAGTCCGTGAAGGAAGGCAGGAGGTTCACGTCCGAGGACGCGACCCAGCTCCTGAAAGAGGTGGAGATCCTGAGGGCCGCCCTCCCCGAGGAGGGGAAGATGATGGTCCGCAGGTACTCCGGCCCCGTCGACAGGATGGAGGCCGTAGCCCGCATCTCCGAGAGAGAAGGGTGCAGGTTCTTCTTCTTCTGAGGGCTCACTCGGGGTTCAGACGGACCAGGGCGTCCGTCATCCCCTCCACGAGGGAACGGACCCCCTTCATGCCCTCGCGGTCGTCCTCGTACGCAGGGGAGTTCAATGCCCTGATAATGGGCAGGGGGTTGGACCCGACGACCATGACCGCGTTCCTGAGGAGGAAGTCCACCATCTGGTTGTAGACCATGGACGCGCCGTCGTGGCCGCACACGGCGATGGCTCCGCCCACCTTCCCCCTCAGACCCAGGTCGCCCTTCTCGAAGACGAGCATCGCCCTCTCCATGAACGTCTGCAACACGCTCGGACAGGCGTTCATGTACGTGGGCGACGCGAGGAGTATGGCGTCCGCGTCCCTCATCTTCTGGAGTATGTCGTTGAGGCCGTCGTCCTCGTCATAGCATCTGCCGTCGCCGCGGATCTCGCATGTGAGACAGACGTTGCAGTTCATGAGGCGGTACTCGTAGATGTGCACCGTATCCATCTCGATGCCGTCCCTCTCGAACATGTCTTGGATGTCGTTCAGGATGTTGCTGGTGTTCCCCATTGGACGGGGACTTCCGTTGATGGCGAGGACCTTCATGCGCCTGCATCCCCGATACATCCCTTTAACTGTTCGCCTTTAATCCCACTAGTTTAATATGGATTGAATTATTCACACCGTTATAGGTGTCGCAATATGCCCGAAATGCTGAAAATCGTCGACCTTCACGCGGAGGCAGGTGACAGGGAGATCCTCAAGGGAGTCAACCTCACCGTGGAGGAAGGCCAGACTTGTGTCCTGTTCGGACCCAACGGATCCGGTAAGTCCACCCTGATGGCCACCATCATGGGATACAGCACCATCAAGGTGACCTCTGGAAAGATACTCTTCAAAGGGAAGGACATAACCGACCTTCCCGTGGACGAGAGGGCCAAGATGGGGATCGGCATGATGATGCAACGTCCCCCCAACATATACGGGGTGAAGCTCGGGGACCTGATCAAGGCATCCGCCCCGGAGAACGGGGACACGGTGATCGAGGGGGCTGACAAGTTCAAGATGGAGAACTTCCTGGACCGCGAGGTCAACGTCGGGTTCTCCGGAGGGGAGATCAAGAGGTCCGAGCTCCTCCAGCTCACCGCCCAGAAGCCCGAGTTCATACTCCTGGACGAACCGGAATCGGGAGTCGACCTGGAGAACATCGACCTCATAGGAAACAAGGTCCATGACCTCCTGTACGACACCTGCCCCGGAAGCAGGAGGCACGTCTCGTCATTGGTCATCACCCACACCGGCCAGATCATGGACTACATCGGTGCGGACCGCGGATACGTTATGAAGAACGGCAGGATCCAATGTAGCGGCAACCCGTTGGAACTGCTCAGGGAGATCAAGAAGAACGGTTACGGAGAGTGCGACGCATGCAAGATCATCAAGCTGTGAAGGACGCGCTGTCCAGGAAGGGCGCGTTCGGTGCGGACATCGACCTGGACAGGTTCGATGAGGGAAGCAAGGAGTCGGTCGTCATCGACGACCTCGAGAGCTCGGACTACAAGAAGTACATGGAGCGCGTCGGCGTGGTCGCCGACGAGATGGACCGTGCGGGCACCCTGCTGTTCATCGACAATGCTCCGAGCCACTGTTCCACCAAACCTCAGGAGGGTCTCGAGATGATGTCCCTCCAGCAGGCCCTGAAGGCCCATGACGGCCTGAGGGACTACATGTGGAAGGCCGTGGACCCGACCAAGGACAAGTACACCGCCAAGAGCTTCCTGGAGGATGCCGACGGGTACTTCATACGTGTGAAGGCCGGACATCACATCAAGGCCCCCGTGCAGACGTGCATGATGCTCAACACCGACAAGAGCATCCAGAACGTCCACAACATCGTCATAGTGGAGGACGACGCGTCCCTGGAGATGATCACCGGGTGCTCCACATCCCATCATGCCGACGATGCGCTGCACGTGGGAGTGTCCGAGATCTACATCGGCGACAACGCCGCGCTGACATTCTCCATGATCCACAGCTGGGGAAAGCAGACGGGAGTCCGTCCCAGGACTGGGACCATCGTCGGGAAGAACTCGGCCTACACCAACAACTACGTCATACTCAATCCGGTAGGGACCCTCCAGAGCTTCCCCTCGGCCACCCTCGGTGAGGGGAGCAGCGCCCTGTACAACACCATGTGCATCGCGCACGAGGGATCCGACATCGATACGGGCGGGATGGTATACCTCAACGGCAAGAGGAGCAACGCCCAGATCATGAGCAGGAGCATCTCCATGGGCGGACGCATGTGCGCCCGCGGAAGGCTCATCGGTAACGCCCCGGAGGTGAAAGCCCACCTCGAGTGCAGGAGCATCATCATGAAGGACGGCGGCTCCACCAGTGCCGTCCCCGAGCTCGAGGCGCACGTCGCGGACGTGGAGATGACCCATGAGGCGGCGGTCGGGAAGATCGCACAGGACCAGATCGAGTACCTCATGTCCCGCGGACTGGACGAGGACCAGGCGGTCAGCATGATCGTCAGGGGATTCCTCTCCGGAAGCATAAACGGGCTTCCGCAGGAGCTCCAGAACCAGCTCAACGATGCGATCGCAAAGGCGAACCTTGGCGATTGAGTACAAAAACTGCGGGTCCTCCCGAAGGAAGACCCGCGATTCTTTTAATTATTATAACCATAACATACACATGAGTGACAATCTGTACGAGCGTCCCCTACTCATAACGCTCATAGGAATCCTCTTTGGTCTGATTGCCATCATAGGGATAATCGGTGGCATAATGATCGTGATCGGCGGTGAATCGATCCTGATCGAAGCAGGCTACAGCGAATATTCGGGGTTCGCCGCGGCGGCGGGAGCAGTGTTCCTGGTCCTCGGACTGGTATATCTGCTGATCTGCATAGGCTTCTTCAAGGGCTGGCCCATCATGTGGTACCTCGGCGTGTTCTTCTCCGTGATCGGAGTGCTCATGTGCCTGGTATCGCTCCTGACCGGATCGTACTACATGGTCGTGGGTGTCGCCATATATGCGGTGATACTGCTGTATCTGTTCAGGGACAACGTCAAGCTCTATTTCCTGGGCTGACGCCACGAACGCGATGAAACGGGGCAACTGCCCCACCCTTTTTCTATCTCCTTTGCTTCATCAGGGTATGTCTGAATCTGAGCGCCCGCTCTCGTCCCTGATAATGGCGGCCCTCCTGATCATCGGAGGACTGATAACATTCGGGTCCGGAGCAGGATATACGGACGAACCCAGCGTTCACATCGTGGTGGCCATGCTCGACATCATCGCCGGCCTTATGCTGGTCGTCGGAGGCGTATGCTGCATCATCGGGAGACCGGCCCTGTGGAAGATCGTGTTCGCATCCCTTGTCGCGGAGATCATCGCCGGGATAGGGATGATGACCGTCACGATACCCGGCGGAGTGATACTGATCGCCATCAGCGCAGCGTTCATCTGGTGGCTCCACTCGATATCCATCAGGAGATGGTTCAAAGTTTGAACTCCGCACCACCCTCTATGACCCTTATGACATTCATGTCAGGGTCGTAAAACGCAGTGAATGTTCCGAGCGGACCCTTTGTCGGGTCCGTCCGGAACCTCACCCCTTCGTCCATCAGCCTCCTCCTCGTGTTGTACGGGGAGTCCACCATCAGATACACGCCGGGATCGATGCCGGTCTTCTCCGAGAGCTCCAGGACCATCCTGCACCCATAGCGTGACAGATATGCATGATTCCCGTCACGTCCGAGAAGCGTCATTCCCAGGACATCCGTGTAGAAAAGGACGGCCCTGTCCAGATCGGACACGGGCATCGTCACCGCGAATATCGCTTCCGGAAGTCCTTCCGTGGTATATTCGAACTCTCCGCCGTTCGGATCTCCTAGGGGCATGGATGGACATGACGGTGCGATTATATGGTTTCATCAGGAGCCGGATGTCTGGCTATGTAGAAATCATTAAATACATCCTGAGTATACCACGGATTACTGCCCTGGTAGTGTAGCGGCCTATCATGAAGCCCTGTCGAGGCTTCGACTCGGATTCGAATTCCGACCAGGGCGCTCATCTCCCTTTTTTGGAGATGCGCGGTTTTGATGCATCGATTCCTTGAGATCGTCCTTTCGCATAATGCTTTATATCACCATGATATGGAAGATTCAGTAATACGAATTTTAAATTCGTATGAATCGAGTGATAGAATGGATGCAAAACTACTGACACTTGTCGTTGTCGGAGTGTTTCTGTGTACCCCCATGGCATTCGTCGACACCGATGCCGCTGACCCCGGATTCGACATCACGGACGATGATGGCAATGTGTTCCATTTTGAGGGTGCCGCGAACAAGATAGTCGCATGCGGACTAGGTACCGTGCTGACCATTGCCGATGCAGGAGCGATATCCAAAATAGTGGGTGTGGACAAGTATTCCACATATGAGTACACCAAGAACGAGAAACTCAAAGACCTTGATTCGATAGATCTGAAGAGCTTCTATGGGGAGACCAACCACTCCGGGATAAAGACGGAACTGATCAACATGGTGGATTCGGGGAAGCTTTCCCTGGATGATCCGATAATCCTCACAACCTATGAAGCGAACAAGATTCTGAAGGAAGACCTTCTGGACCTGGGATTCACCCATGTGTTGAGATGGGCCACCACCAGCCTCGGATCGTATGATGACCTCATTAGCTTCGTGAAGAACGTCACAATGATCGCCACTGGTGAGGAAGGCACGACGATCAGGGACATGGAATCCAAGGTCGATCAGGTCACATCGGTGGTTTCGAACATCCCTGAAGACAAGATGAGCAAGGCTCTGACGGTCTGGTGCAGTGCGTCGGGAGACGTCAAGGTGACCAACAAAGGAATCTCCCACAGCATGATCGGCGTATGCAATGCGACCCATGTGGGGTACGATGACAGCAAGGGATCGTACTACGGGGATGTCAATACTGTGATCAGCCTTCTCGAGGAGAATCCGGGAACGGTCATATTCCTAAGCGACAAATGGGCAAGTTCCGGTAAGACCATCGAAGACTTCCGCAACGAGATTCTCGCAGGAAATACGGACTTCAAGATCGTCCAAATGGGCCCACAGTGGAACAACTACTGTCCTGAATCCGCCGACGGACTCTTGGAAATGGCCAAAGCCCTATATCCCGAAGAGTTTGGAGTGACACCGGAAGATGATCCCACGAACAGCAACGGAAACGGCAACATGACCATGTGAGTCATCGCCCTCATCGCAGCAATCATAATAGGTGCAGCGGCATACGTGGCCTTCAAGAGGACTCACAAATGAAACTGAAGACCAGAGCTGCAGGAAAACACACGTTCAGCAAAACGGTGCTGACCCTGGCCGCTCTGGTCATTCTCCTCATCGCTTTCACCCTGATGGACCTTGCTTGGGCAGGTACGAGGACCCTCTCGCTCGGAGAGGTATGGGCCGCCCTCATGGGCAACGGCACCTGGGGGACCGAAGCCATAGTGATAAATCAGAATCTCCCCCGCATCCTTACCGCGATATTCGTGGGTGCGGGATTGGCAGTTACCGGATGCGTGATGCAGGCGGTTTTCAGGAACCCCCTTGCAACTCCGTACATCCTGGGACTGTCATCCGGAGCATCGGTGGGTGCCGCCATCGCCATACTGTTCTCCATCCCCCTGATACCGATAGCGATAGCACAGCCGGTTATGGCTTTCCTCATGTGTCTCCTGACGACACTGCTGGTCTACACGGTCTCAAGGTCCGGCGGCTCGATGGTCAGGACAGAGACCCTCGTGCTCGCGGGAGTGGCGATATCGTCCCTGTTCTCCGCAGTAGTATCGTTCCTGACGTACATCGCGCCCAGCGAACAGATGGGAGACATAGTCTTCTGGTCCCTCGGCAACCTTGAGAAGGCGGATATCGGCGATGTCATGATCATAGCGACGGTCGTCATAACTGGCATCGTTCTGATGCTCACCCAGAGCAGGAACCTGAATGCGATGATGATCGGAGATGCCCATGCGATGGATCTGGGGGTGGATGTGCGCAAGGTACGCATAGGGCTCCTGATCGTATCGTCCCTGGTCGTGGCGGCATCTGTCGCATTCGTAGGGACGATCGGATTCGTCGGACTTGTCATACCGCATATCCTCAGGATGATCCTCGGCCCTGACAACCGCATCATCATCCCGATGAGCATCGTCGGAGGGGCGACGTTCCTGATGATCGGCGATTGGGCCGCCCATGCGCTATCGCCGTTATTCGGAGTGCTTCCCATCGGAGTCGTCACGGCCCTGGTCGGGGCCCCGTTCTTCATATACCTCCTGTGCAGGAAGAAGAAGGAGGTGGGATGGTGAACCCTCTCGAGGTGATGGACCTCGGGTACGAGTATTCCGAGAAGAAGGTCCTGGAATCCATATCGTTCAATGTGAGGCCCGGCGAGATCCTCGGGATACTGGGCCCGAATGGATGCGGGAAGACGACCATGCTGAAGAACCTCAACAGGAACCTGTCCCCTCACAAGGGATGCATACTCCTGGATGGGACCGACCTCGAGGAGATGCACAAGAGGGACATCGCGAAGAGGATCGCATCGGTCCCGCAGTCCAACGAGATACGCTTCGCATTCACCGTCAGGGAGATGGTGGAGATGGGCAGGATGCCATTCCAGGAGGCATTCCGCGGGAACTCGTCGGAGGACGAGAGGATCGTCGACGAATCCATGGAGCTCACCGGGATCTCGGGGATGTCCGACCGCCTCATCAACACGATGAGCGGCGGCGAGAGACAACGCGTGATCATAGCCCGCGCCATCGCCCAGTCACCGGAGATCATCCTGATGGACGAGCCCACACTGCACCTGGACATAAACATGCAGTTCGAGGTGCTAGACCTGGTGTCGGACCTTGCCAAGAGGAAGGGACTGACGGTCATCATAGTCTCCCACGACCTCCCGATGGTCGCCAGGTACTGCGACAGGATGATCCTGATCCATGACAGGACGGTCTATGCGGAAGGTACGCCCGAGGAGATCCTGACTCCCGAGAACATGCGCACAGTGTTCAACATCGATGCGAAGTTCGAGATCGACGAGAGGGGCATGAGGACCGTGAGACTCTTCGGCGCCTGTCCCAGACGCTGACGGTCGGCCGATGCGATCGACCCGGGTTTGACAGATTCATGTAACGATCCCATATAGGACACATATGTGATTGTATGGCAGCATCAATGAAAGGACCGACAGGACAGCCTCATGGGAAGAGGTCTGATGATGAGCCTATGCCCGTAGACCGATCCATCCTCGGAACCCTGGTAAAAACGAAGCCATACGTCCCTCGTATATACGATCCTTCTCAGAAACAAGAGGGATCGATATGATCCCGATACAAACATTCATAAGCACCGTACCCTAACCACAGGGCATGCGTTGGGTGTTGCGTTCAAAGATCCACCGTGCAACCGTCACGGAGACCCGTCTCGACTATGAGGGGAGCATCACCATAGACGAGGAACTTCTGGAACGCTCCGGCATCTGGGTCGGGGAGAAGGTCACAGTTGCGGATGTGAACAACGGCAACCGCTTCGAGACATACACGCTCCCTGGGAAGAGAGGGAGCGGGATCATCGCGATCAATGGGGCCGCGGCGCACCTCTGCGACGAAGGGGACAAGGTCATCATCATGGCCTACGAGCTTGTCGACGAGCCCATCCACGCCAAGGTCCTCCTGGTGGACTCCGAGAATGGAGTGGCCAGGGAGCTGGTCTATTGATCTCCGCGTATTCCGACGGGGGATCCCGCGGGAATCCGGGGAAGTCCGCCTTCGCCATAGTCATCGTGAAGGATGGACGCATTGTGCACGAGCACGCGGAGTTCCTGGGAACCCATACCAACAACTATGCAGAGTACCGCGGACTGATCGCCGCCATCTCGAAGGTCATAGAGCTCGGGGAGACGGATGCGGAGTTCGTCATGGACTCCGAACTGGTCATCAAGCAGATGAACGGACTCTACAAGGTCAAGTCCCCGGACATGAAGGCGCTCCATGACGATGCCAAGGCACTCTCGTCCCTCATTCCGAACGTCACATTCCGCAATGTGCGCCGTTCCCAGGAGTTCATCCCCAGGGCGGATGCCCTTCTGAACGAGGAGATGGACAGGCATCGATGGGAAAGGCCCCCCGAGAGGGGGGGGGCATGATGCCAAACTGGATCAGCGTTTCTTCGCCATCGCGATCACGATGAACGTCGCCACGACGGACGCTCCGAAGATCGCCAAGAGGTATATCGGGGTCGAATCGACCTCGTTGTTCTTCGACCATACGGCCGTTAGGACGATGCTGTCCTCCACCGGAGTGGAGAAGTCGAACGGCTTCCCATCGTACGTCCAATAGAGGAACTGGTAGCCCCATTTGCTCGGCTCCGCTGGAGGAGCGGTAAGACCTCCCCAGCTCACGGTCGAGACCACTGGGTCCAGACCGAGTCCCGAATCGAACACTACCATACACTGGGAGATCGATGGCCCGCTCTTCTTCCAGATGTACATCTCGTCATGAATCGGTATGATCGCCGTGTCCTTGTGATAGCACAGGACCTCGGTCCTCTCGCCGTCCTTCTCCAAAGCGTATTCGACCTTGGACGAGAACTCCAGGACGACGATCACCTGACTGCCAACGACCGTGAACGATGCATCGCCGCCATCCGCATCGTAGTGCAGCACGGGTACGCCCGAGGCACCGGACACCACGGTGTCCATTCCAACGACCAGAAGGCCGAGGCTCTTACATCCTCTCAGGGCATCGTCCTCGAACGATACGTCGGACGCCCCGAGGCTCAGGGTCTCCAGGGACCAACAGGATTCGAAGGCATATTTGCCGAACTCTGTGCACGAGGCGAAGCTGACCGTCTGAAGGTTGGTGCAATACCTGAACGCACTGTCCCCGACCTTCGTGACCTTGTCCGCTCTGACGGTCTTCAGGGACGGACAGTTCGCCAGGGCATCCACCCCGAACTCCAGATCCGCCTCTATCGTCAGGTCCGTGAGGTTCGCCATGCCCCCGATGGATGATTTGATCCCTATGAACTCGGAATCTATCCCGTGGTAATGGACGTCGTCCCCGATCAGGCCCTCCCCGTCCCCGGTATATCCGGTCACCACGAACTTCAAAACGTCCACATCCTTCACGAGGCCTTTCTTGGACGGATCCAGCCCGGACACGCTGACCTTCCAGTCCCCGAACGAGTCAATCTCCGCGAGATCCTCGTACTTCAGGACGTTGATCCCCATCGGGTACACCTTCGCGACACTGGATGTGAACTTCACGGTCATGGTCGTCGCGGATGCGTTCGTGACATCGGCACCGGTGCTGAGCATGGAGTCCCCGGCGACCGTCCATCCCTTGTAGAGTGAATAGTCGATCACCAGCGATCCTCCCACGGACCTGTACTCGACACCGTCCTTCATACCGAGGGTCGAGAAGCTCACGGCCTTTGCTATCGGGTCCTTGATCGAGGCATCGAAGGTGATGCCGGACAGACCGTCGACCTCATCCACCACGTAGATCACGTTGGCGTAGTCGAGGTAGACCTTGTTGACACTGCTGGGAAGGTCGTCGATAACACTGTCGGCATATCCCGTCGGACACATGTAGAGCGTCGCCCCGTTGTCCGACATGAGGATGCCGTTGTGTGCCTTGAACACCGTGCTTCCGGTGGCTGAGAAAGTCGTCAGCTTCGTGCAGCCCTTGAAAGCCGTGCGGTCGATGCTCGCGACCTTCTTCACATCGACCGCGGTGAGCGATGTGCACCCCTCGAAGGATCCAGACCCGATGCTCTTGACCCCTTCAAGATCCACCGTGGCGAGACGGGCGCAGTCCTTGAACATACCTGCCGGGATCTCCATGTCCGTTCCGAAACTGACGGAGACCGCGCCCAGCCCCTTCATCGTGCCGGACGATGCGGTCACGCCGGAGGCGACATAGAGGTTTACGGACCCTTGGATTATCTCCGACACGCTGTAGTCGGAGATTTCCGATGACGGAACCTCGCTATTGTTCAGCTTAAGCTCCGTAAGCTTCCATTTGGAGTCGGAGAGCGTGTCGAACGCCCCCGAGAGAAGACGTAGGGAGTTTGTGTCCGCATCCCTGGAGTATGCCCATGTGGCGGTGCCGCATGTTCCTTTCGCCTCGACGGTCATGTCCGTTGTGTCCATTGCCGCGGCATCCGAATCCTCCGATAACATAGGGACGACCGCGATCGCCATCAGGGCGACGGCCATGAGAGCGATGATCCTGCGGTCCATCACTCCTCCCTCCACGGTCCGATGATGCGCGGACCCTCGTCGTCGCAGTCATCATCTATGATCAGCTCGCCGATCGTATCGTCGTCATAGTCCGGGGTCCTCTCCATGAGACTCTCCGGCATCTCCTCCCGGAACCCGGTCTCGATGGCATCCTCCCCGATGACCACGTCGTCATCGAAGAAGCGGAGCCTGCGCTCCTTGTGGTGCCAGATCTCCATGATGGCGGCCCCCAGCTCACGGGTCATGTCCCAGTACTGGTTCTCCGCGGTCAGCGCACGGCTCCCCGTGGCGCTCCATCCGCCGTTGAACGACTTCACACAGATGCCGCGTCCACTGGTTCCGAGGCGGATGCTTATCCAGTCCTTGGTACGGTTGGAGATGAGGTACACGACGGACCCGCTGACGAACACGAACGCCCCGATGACGGCGAGCACGAGACATGTTCCCGTGGGATTGTGATGGGTCTTCAGATCGCTCGGTACGGAGAACACCGCATCCGCGGCTATGTCCGCGACCGCCCTCTCCACGCCCAGGGCATTGCCCTTCTGATAGCCTGAATAGTATTCCTGCGAGACGAACGAGTCCGGAGGATAGAAGAAATAGCCGTCAGGTATGCCGTGCGTGACCTCGCCCGCCTGCACGGCCTCGAGATACGTCTTGAAATAACCGTACTCGACGCCGTCGTTGTATCCGTCCTGGTAGTCCATGTCGGTGTCGAGTGCCCCCGTCTCCGAGAACACCGCGAAGGGGACGAACATCATGAGGAAGCCGATGACTATCAGGAGCATCGGGACCCTCAGGTCCCTCCCGAACTTGGACATCATCGACGATACCGCGGACACCTCCGAGAGGCGGACCTCCTGCCTGTCGTATGCCTTGCCGGACTCCGTGCTGAGATGGAATATCACGCGACGGTTGGTCAGGGTGAGGACCCCTTCGGACTCCGTCCTGCCGGGCAGCGGCATCACGCTGCCGGCGAACATCGCCACACGGTCGACGGCGGTGCACGAGTAGCGCCGGACGATCTCCTCGCCCGCGGCGAGCACCGTCTCCTCGGATGCGGTCATTCACCCTTCCAGTCGGGGATGCAGTCGTCCCCGCGAGACTGGATGTCGAGGATCAGTGCGCCGATCTCCTGGGACATCTTCCCGAAGTCCCTGTCGGGGACCATGTAGAAGGAGAGGGTCTCCTCCTCGCGCCTGCTGAGCCCGGACACGTTGATGCCGGACTCCGAGGACTGCGTGTTGACGCGCATGAGCATGAGGGGACGGACGACCAGGAGCGCCGGGACGAACATCGCGATCCCGAGCGCGAGGACCGCTATCCCGGGTATCATGAACATCATATCGTCCGCGACCGCGGCCATCGCCGCTATCACTGCGCCCAGGACGATCATCGCCAGGGGGAACAGCGACTTGCGCTGGGTCTCCGCCTGGATGAACTCCATGGACGTTATGCGGTCTATGAACGCCTCCTGCGAATGCATGGACGGCATCTCCGTGCGCTTGGAAGGCGTCTTCGACTCGGCGAAATAGATCACGCGACGGTTGGTCACAGTGACGGAACACTCCGTCTCGGGTTTCTTCCTCCCGAGGCCGAACGCCTCGAGCGTGCTGTCCGAGGACATGAAGTCCACCTTCGCACAGTTGTACGTGCGGATGACCTCTTCGCCCTCCGATAGGAATATTGCCATAATCTCACTCCTTGAACCGTGAAACGGCGCATCGGCCGCGGATCCTCTCGACCAGGTCCCCGATCCTCACGTTCGACTGGTCGCCAGTGTTCATGTCACGGACGGTGACCTCTCCATTCTCGAGGTCCCTGGCCCCGACGATGACTGCGTACCTAGCCCTTGCGGAGGATGCGAACTTCATCGCCTTGGCCATCTTCCGGTCCATTATGTCCATGTCCGCCGAGATCCCAGAGCTCCTCAGGGTCGTTGCGATCTCCGCGGCCTTGATGCGGACATCATCCGATGCGCACAGAACGTACGCGTCGATACCGTCGTAATCATAGACGGCACCCTCCTTCTCCAATGCGAGCAGCGCCCTGTCGAACCCCACTGCGAATCCCGTGGAGAAGACCTTCTCCCCTCCGAAGAGCTCTGAGAGGGTGTATGACCCTCCTCCGCAGATCTGCTTCTCGGCCCCGAGTGCGGGAGCCTCCGCCTCGAAGACCATCCCGGTGTAGTAGTCCAGTCCGCGCACCACACCGAGGTCGATCTCCAGGTCGTCGACCCCCATGACCTCCAGATACGACACGACCTGTCTGAGCCAGTCCCCGGCCTCTCCCGGGACCTTGGACAGGACCTCGGTGCCCCCGATGGTCTCGGTGAGGTCGAACAGGTCGTCCATGTCATCGGACGAGACGCCCATGTCCTCCAGCAGCGGCCTCGCCTCGTCGTAGAGCTTCTTGTCCAGCTTCTGGAGGACCTCTGCGGTCCTCTCGGGAGGGACCCCGATGTCCGCGATCTTGGACCTGAGGACCCCTATGTGTCCGATGCGAAGCCTGTAGTCCTTGATCCCGAGAGCCTTGAGCATCGACGATGCCATCGCGATAGCCTCGGCATCCGTCTGAGGCGTGGCCCCGCCGATGATCTCGGCCCCGAACTGGAAGAACTCCCTGTACCTTCCGCTCTGCGGCCTCTCGTACCTGAAGCACTGGCCGAAGTAGAACACCTTGATGGGCTTCGGCTCGTTGCTCATGCCGTTGACGAACATGCGGATCGCGGGAGCGGTCATCTCGGGCCTGAGCGCGATGGCCCTGCCGCCCTTGTCTTCGAACGCGTAGAGCTCCTTGAGCACGTTCGGACCGGACCTGAGGATGAAGAGCTCGGAATCCTCGAATATGGGGGTCTCGACCTCCCTGAACCCGAAGGTCTTCGCGGTCTCCCTCAACTTCCCCTCGTAGAACCTGCGCCTCTCCATCTCGTCGGGGAGGAAGTCCCTCGTTCCGCGCGGACACTGTATCATGTGCCATCCGATGACGGACTCCCATATTAATATGCCCTATTGCACGCGCATCGCACGCGCGCATGCGAACAGGAATCGCATACGACTGCCGTGTCCCGATGACAGGATCGTACGGGTTGAACGCACATCGGGATGCTTCGATGATGGTTCCGCAAAGGTTCAAGAAAAGGGGCCGGGACCGAGATTTGAACCCGAGTCAAGGGATCCACAGTCCCCTAGGATAACCAAGCTACCCTATCCCGGCCATGATGTAAGACCGCCGAACACATTCCCTTACATAAACATTTGGAATGACCACACCTGGGAACAATGCTCATGGTTATAATCGAAGGAGTCGTGTGGCGGCCGTGACGGAGGTGCTTGGGCATGACATTCATTAAAACAACCTGTCAAGACTGCGGCGAGTGCATACTGATGGACGAGCGCAACGGCATCGGATACTGCATGTACTGCGGTGCCGAGGTGGACGCATCCGATTCCAAGAAGCTCCCGTTGGGCCTGAGAAAGATTCTGGAGGACGCCCTGGAGGACGAGTCCGTCACCAACGGGAAGGTCTGGCACAAGAAGTACCAGCAGATAGTCGGGACCCTGGATGCCGATGGCCCGGGTGCCGCCGCTCCCCTGTTCTCGGAGATACTCGGCACGGGTCTGGGCTCGGATGAGCTGGACGAGCTCCGCATGCACCTCAGGGATGCGACGATGAGTTGGTTCATGACACAGATAGACTCCATGGAATCGGGAGGATACGCAGGCGGATGCAAGACGCTGATAGACCTCGTGGACGAGGGCTCCGGAGAGTCCACCTTCGGGACGTTCTACCAGATCGGCGTGATGCAGATGGCGCCTCTCATCGAGATCTGCGAGACGGAGGACGAGGCCCGCTGCTACCTCCGCACGTTATTCAACCTCACCCGCGAGTTCATGTCCTCGGAGACGGACCCGATTGCGGTCCTGGAATCCATCGCCAACGTATTCGACATCGTGGGACGCCTCAACGACGTCCTGGGGATCCGGGCCAACGACAACGGGGCCGACCCCGACGACCCGTACCGTGTCGACCGCTTCATGTCGATGCTGATGGCCAACACGGCCGTCCTGATCATCAGGAAGATCGACGAAGCCGGCGGAAGGAAGGCACTGGTCAAGATAGGCAGGAACCGCGCCGGGGTGGACCTGGCTGCGGCGCACACGTCCATAGATATGGCGTTCGATGCCGCGCTCGCGTGCGACCCGGACGCCATGATGGGACATGTCGCGGACTACACGGACATCATGTTCTCCCAAGGCGAGGTGAAGAAGCCGAGGAAGGCATCCAAGAAGGTCCGTCGTCGATTGTAACGGCGGGAACATTGTGCGTGTGCACGCGCATAGTATAAGAAGGTCGAACAATACCCGGGACTGTTAAGGCCCGGGGTCTTCCTCACGGGGCCGGAGATGAATCACATGAAAGCGCTCTATTCGGACGGATCCGTGAAGGAGGCCGAGGATGTCCTCCCCATAATCAGACACACCGCCTCCCATGTGCTGGCCCAAGCGGTCCAGAGGCTGTATCCAGGGACCAAGCTGGCCATCGGCCCTGCCATCGACGACGGGTTCTACTACGATTTCGACAAGGAGGGCGGATTCTCGCCCGAGGACCTCGAGAAGCTCGAGGCCGAGATGAAGAAGATCGTCAAGGAGAACCTCAAGATCGAGACCTACACCCTGCCGAGGCAGGAGGCCATCGATTTCCTGAAGTCGAAGGGAGAGGACTACAAGGTCATGCTCGTGGAGGACCTTCCGGAGGACGCGCCCATCAGCTTCTACAAACAGGGCGAGTTCGTGGACCTCTGCGCAGGGCCCCATGCCCTCTACACCAAGGCCGTCAAGGCGTTCAAGCTCACCTCCCTCGCCGGAGCGTACTGGCGCGGGGACGAGCACAACAAGATGCTCTCCCGCATCTATGGTACCGCATGGGAGAGCAAGGAGGACCTCGAGAAGTACCTCACCATGCTGGAGGAGGCCAGGAAGAGGGACCACCGCAAGCTGGGCAAGGAGCTCGGCATCTTCTCGATCGTCGAGGAGGGGCCCGGGTTCCCGTTCTTCCTGCCCAACGGGGTCATACTGAAGAACACGCTCATCGACTACTGGAGGGAGCTGCACACCAGGGACGGGTACCAGGAGATCAACACCCCCCTGATCCTCAACCAGGCGCTCTGGCTCCAGTCCGGCCACTGGGACCACTACAAGGACAACATGTACACCACCACGATAGACGATGAGATCTATTGTGTCAAGCCCATGAACTGTCCCGGTTCGACCATAGTCTACAGGACCGAGCCCAGGTCCTACAGGGACCTGCCCATAAGGCTCGGGGAGCTCGGACTCGTCCACAGGCATGAGAAGTCCGGGACCCTCCACGGCCTCTTCCGTGTGAGATGCTTCACCCAGGACGATGCCCACATCTACATGACCCCCGACATGATCGAATCGGAGATCGAGGGTGTCGTGCGTCTGATCGACGAGGTCTACTCCCAGTTCGGGTTCAAGTACCATGTGGAGCTGTCCACCCGTCCCGAGGACTCCATGGGATCCGACGAGGAATGGGAGACCGCGACCAATGCCCTGAGGAACGCGCTCGGTGCGATGAACCTCGAGTACGCGGTCAACGAGGGGGATGGGGCGTTCTACGGCCCCAAGATCGATTTCCACCTGGAGGACTCCCTTGGAAGGACGTGGCAGTGCGGGACCATCCAGCTGGACTTCCAGATGCCCCAGAGGTTCGACCTCGAGTACACCGGGGCGGACGGGGCCAAGCACAGACCCGTCATGGTCCACCGTGTGATCTTCGGATCCATCGAGAGGTTCATGGGGATCCTCATAGAGCACTATGCCGGCAAGTTCCCCACCTGGCTCGCACCGGTCCAGGTGAAGGTCCTCTCCGTCTCGGAGAAATCGTTCGCATACGCCCAGGAGGTCTTCGAGAGGCTGAAGGACTCCGGGATCAGGGCGAAGCTGGACAACAGCGACGAGAAGATCGGATACAAGATCCGTCAGGCCCAGCTCCAGAAGGTCCCGTACATGCTCGTCCTCGGAGAGAAGGAGACCGAGAACGGGAACATCGTCACGGTCAGGACCAGGGACGGGAAGGACCTCGGACAGGTCCCTGTCGAGATCTTCGTGGGTCAGGTCCTCAAGGAGATCGCTCGCAGGGAGTGATCTGAAACCATGCCCCCGGAAGGGGGCATCTTCCAACATAATATACATTAAGGTTTTGCGGAGCCGCCGGACCGGCGGCCCCGAAAGGTTCAGACGGACCCGGATGTGGAGCGCGCCTCGTGCCTCTTCTCACGGGCGTTCTTCCGTTCCTTGCGCTTCTCTTCCCTTTCCCTCTTCGTTTCGACGTGCTTCTCCTTCATTGCCATGTCGCATACCTTCTTTGACCGTGGTCGGAATAGCTCCGGCGGACCGGCATCTTGGAGGCGCTCCGAGATTGACTCCCAGCGTCTTCGACGTGCGGCTTGCACTCTCGGCTATTTGAATGGTGCGACATATCTTTCTAACAGTTTTTTGGGTGGAGAGACAGATATAAATCGACCTTGTGCACCGGGACGGACGTCATTGTCATTCGTATGGCGTCGTGGATCCACATCTCCCATCATTCTCATGGGCATCATATAATGGGAATGACCCATGGAAATGCATGATACAATGGGTTCCTGTGGAGCGTGGGGAGCCCCACAGGGTGTTGAAACAGAAGAAATGGTTTGCCGTCTCGGGGACGGCGTTATTCTCAGACTTCTCCGGTCATACCTGCATAGCGCATCTTCACGCGCTCGACGACCTCGGGAAGCATCATCACGCTGAGGGCGTCGACCAGGCTGTCCCAGTCTTCCTCGCTCACCATGACAACGTTCCCGGTCTTCGAGGAGATGGTAATCTTCTCTCCGGAGAGAGATCTCTCGACCAGCTCGCTCATCCTGCCCTGGGCCCCATCAACGTTGTAGGTTGCCATGATTCGTGTCAGATTTTTCAACTATATAAAACAATGCATAACATACTTCGAGAATGTAGAAGCACAATTTAGGGTTTAGACATTCATCTAAAATCTATGATAAAATTAGATGATTACTATAAATATATATTCTATATATCTTCTAATGTTGGATTAGGTTTCATTAAAATAATTTCCTAAAATGGAAAAATAATCCTATACATGACAAACAATTTCTGATATATTTATCGTTTATCATGAAATTATGATTGCATACGAAGGACCGGCATCCAAGTATGTACAATAATTGGATGATTCATCCAATATTGGTGAAAAAATATGCGGAACCACATGGTTCCGCATGAAGCCGTTTCAGTCCTGAATGACCCTGACGCGGATCTGTTTGCCGTTGTACTTGGTCTTGGTGAGGTCCATGGTCATCCTGTTCCCGAAATCCTTGTGGACCTCGACAATGGATGACTCGGAACCGAGCTCGATCTTCCCGATAGACACGTCCCTTATGCGTGCGTTCTTGATTATGAGGTCCGCGAGTCCGACCTTCTTTAGACCGTCCTTCTTACCGAGGTTAATCTCGAACTTGCACATCCCGAACACATCGGAGATCTGATCGTAGTCTATGACCTTCCTGATGGTGTCCTTGGAGCCGGGCTCCGCATCCGGGACATCCCTCTTCACGATCTCCATACCGGTGCGCATCTCGAACTCCTTCACGAGATGCTCCTCCTCGGAGGTCACGAACGATACCGCGGTACCCTCGCGTCCCGCCCTTCCGGTCCTCCCTATCCTGTGGATGTAGGTGTCGATGTCATCGGGCATGTCGTAGTTCACGACGTATGTGATGTCGTCGATGTCCAGACCCCTTGCCGCCACATCGGTGGCGATGAGTATGTCGGTCTTGTCGTTCTTGAAATCCGACATGACCTTCTCCCTCTTGCTCTGGGGCATGTCGCCGTGGATCGCCTCGACCTTGTACTTGAGGTCTGTCAGCCTCTCGTCCAGGACATCCACCATCTTCTTGGTCTGACAGAATATGATGGCCTTGGGCTTGTCGAGGTCCAGTATCCTGCACAGAGCCCAGGACTTGTTCCTTCTGCCGACCGAGATGTAGTACTGCTTCGTGAGGTCCAGGACGACCTCGTCCTGGGAGACGGAGATCTCCTTGGGGTTGCGCATGTAATCGAACGCCAGCTGCTTCACGTTCTCCTGCATGGTAGCAGAGAACAGCATGGTGTGGCGCTCCGACGGCATCGCCCTCATGATGAACTCGATGTCGTCGACGAACCCCATGTCGAGCATGCGGTCCGCCTCGTCGAGGACGAGGGTGGTGATCTCGCTGAGGTTCAGGACCTTCCTGGTGATCATGTCCCTCACGCGACCTGGCGTGCCTGCGACGATATCGCACCCCTGCTCCAGCTTCTTGATCTGTCCTTCGATGGATGCCCCACCGTATATGGGGATGCTCCTGTGGCCGGAGTATTTGGCGAGCTTCGTGAGTTCGGTCGAGACCTGGTTGGCGAGCTCCCTCGTAGGAACGAGGACGATCGCCGAGGGGACCTTGCGCTTGGAATCTATCGTCCCGAGGATGATGGAGCCGTACGCACCGGTCTTCCCGGTCCCGGTCTGGGCCTGGGCAAACATGTCGATGTTCTGAAGTCCGAGGGGCACCGAGTTGACCTGGATGGGAGTGGGCTCTTCCCAGCCCATGTCGTCCATGGCCTTTGCAACATCCTCGGGGATGCCGATGTCTGTGAATTTGGAAATCATGCGGATCACTGATCCGAAACCTGCCTGAGACTGACTCAGACAACCTTCTTCGGTTGGCCGTACCTGGTTCTCTTTTATAAAGCTTTATAAGCGGTCGTTTCACGTATCCCTCATGACTCTGTCCTAGGCTTTCCACCGGACAGCGGAAAAACCATAACCTTTATATGAAAGGAGAGAATCCCAGTTTTGCCCGTGTGGACGTGGTGTAGCTGGTTATCACTTAACCTTGCCAAGGTTAGAACTCGGGTTCGAATCCCGGCGTCCGCACTTTCTCACAATTTTTTCCATATACTGGCTCGTTCCCCTCCGCATGATCGGTCGAAGACGTGTTCGAGGAATCCTCTTCATCCGCCCATGTCCTGCGAGCGGCCTCGATGGCCTTTTCGTTCCTCCTGCGAGCGTAATAACGCTCGGTGGTCGAAGTGGAGGAATGTCCCATCAGGACAGAGACGGACTCGATGGAATCTATCCCCGAATCGAGATACTGCTGCCCGAACGTCCTGCGAAGAGTGCGGGGATCAGTGTCTATCCCGAGGTCGTCGAGGGCGAATCCGAGGGTCTTCCTGATGGTGTTCGCAGAGAGATGACCCTCAAAGGAATGGTGAACCGACGGGAACAGCGCGATGGATCCTTCGGGACAGTTGTCGGAACGCGCCTTCAGATACGCGGACAGGACCGGACGGAACACAGGCGGAACCGGAACGGACCGGGAGGAACCGTATGATGCCTCCCCCTTCACATGGACGATCTCGAGGACCCACTCGTCCGTATCGAGATCCCTGAGGTCTATGAGGCGGAGCTCCTTAGTCCTGCATCCGCATCCGAGGAACACAGCGAGCATCGCATAGGAGCGAAGTAACCTGTAATCCTCGATCTGCGGAACCGATGACATGCGGTCCAGGATCGTAGAGACATCTTCATCATCCAGTGGCTGATGCCTTACCAGACCCCTTGCCGGACGAAGGCCCGGATACTTACGGAGACACGCGCGAACGGCAGTGTTCTCGCAGAAATCGAAGAAGGACGTCATACATGTCAGCTCATGCGAGTACTCGGACGGTGTCTGACCGAGACTGCGGCGATAGACCAGATGGACACGGACGTCATCAGGTGTCATCGTCCTCGGGGATGTCGTAGAGATCTTCTTCCTCTCGAACTCGGAACGTATGTCCAATCCCATCCTCCGGAGACGGCGGGCGACCCCCTTATGAGTCATATCGGACCAGATCCCGACCATGGAATCGAGATAGCGCTGGGCATACTCATCCCAAGGATAACGGGACATCGGGCATCACCGTCCAGCGGGCAGGTCTGCATCTGGCTGATGTACTCGTCGAAGAGGCAGCATATCCCGTCGAAGGAATCGAACTCCAGGAACAGGCATTCGCCGCAGGATTCGCAGTTCATCGCCTGCGCCTCCTGAGTCTGCCGAAGATCCTGACGCCGCCGGATGCAGTACCGATATCCTTGCCGTTCTTCTTGACGGATTTCTTATCCACACGACGACCGGTGACGATGACCTCGGTATCCTCCCCTTCGAGGACGGTCCCCGTCTCGGGACGGACATCCTTGTCCTTCCCGGGGAGGGACCTATTGACCTCGATCACCACATCGCCCTTTGCGCGGAACCAGTTGCCGCCGTGAACTCCGGAGCGAGGGAAATAATCGGGTTTGTCTATGATGTCCGCCCTGACCTCTACGCTCTCAGCCTCATGGTCCGGCTTCCTGCCGGACTCGGACCTCTTGGCACGCGGCCTGGACATCGGTACTCCTCCGGATCGTAGAACTTCACTCCGGGCGGAAGCACGAGCCGTCCCTCGGCACGGAGCCTGTCGACGACATCGTATCCCTGGCCGTCGGTCAGACCGTAATCCACCAAGTCGCATCCGTAGAAGTCCTCGATCGCACGTGTTGCGGCATAGATCGCAATCCTCTCAGCCCAGGCATCCGTCGTCAATTGACCCGGTTCCCAATGCACATCATCCTCAACGGCCTTGACTTCCATCTCGGGCCACCTACAGTCATCGCCCTGCTCGCTGCGAAGCATCGAGTAGAGCGTGCGCATGTGCATGAGCTCGATGATGAGGTCCTCCTTGGACCAGGACTCGAGCTCCTCCCAATCGCTTGCCATTCCTTTCTCACCTCCCTTTCCGTTTTCGGAGGAAATCGGAAAGGTCC